>JADFHV010000007.1 GCA_022566975.1 Chloroflexota bacterium | reverse complement strand
GCCGGGAAGCGGGGCAGGTCCGATGATGCTTCGCTCATCGAGACTCTCGATAGCCCCGACTAATCGGGGCGTATCGGAGGGGATGGTCGAAAGGGTCTTTCAACACCCTCTAGATGTCGAGGTTGCGGACCTCGCGGGCGTGGGCCTGGATGAAGTTCCGCCTCGGCTCGACGACGTCGCCCATCAGCAGCGAGAAGATGTTGTCGGCGGCGGCGGCGTCCCCCTCGGCAACCTGGAGCAGCGTCCTCGTCTCCGGGTTCATCGTCGTGTCCCACAGCTGGGTCGCGTTCATCTCGCCCAGGCCCTTGTAACGCTGCAGCTGGATGTTCCGCTTCCCGTCGAGCTGCTGGAGGATCGTATCCCGCTCGTCGTCCGAATACGCCCACTCGCTCTTCTTCCCGGTCGAGATGCGGTAGAGCGGAGGCTGGGCGATGTAGAGGTGCCCGTTCTCGATCAGCTGGTGCATGTTCCTGAAGAAGAAGGTCAGCAGCAGCGTCCGGATGTGGGAGCCGTCCACGTCGGCGTCGGTCATGATGATGATGCGGTGGTAGCGCAGCTTCTCCAGGTTGAACTCATCCCCCAGGCCGGCGCCGAAGGCGATGATCATGGCGCGGATCTCTTCGTGGGCCAGCATCTTGTCGGCCCGGGCCTTCTCGACGTTCAGTATCTTGCCCCTCAAGGGGAGTATCGCCTGGTTCCGGCGGTCTCGCCCCATCTTCGCGGTGCCACCGGCCGATTCGCCCTCCACTAGGTAGAGCTCGCATAGCTCCGGGTTCTTCTCGGAGCAGTCGGCCAACTTGCCAGGCAGGCTGCCCCCGTCCATCGCGTTTTTGCGGATGATCATGTCGCGCGCCTTGCGGGCGGCCTCTCGGGCCCTCTGCGCCGTCATGCACTTGTCGATGATCTTCCGGGCCTCTTGAGGGTGGTCCTCCAGGTGGTATTGGATCGCTTCGGCCAACACGGTCTCTACATGGTTCCTGACTTCGGGGTTGCCCAGCTTGCGTTTCGTCTGGCCCTCGAACTGGGGGTCCGGGAGCTTGACACTGATGACGGCCGTAAGGCCCTCGCGGGTGTCCTCGCCCGCCAGGTTGGGCTCGCCGTCCTTGAGGAGGTTCTGCTTTCGGGCGTAGTCGTTTATGACGCGCGTAAGCGCGGCGCGGAAGCCGGTGACGTGGGTCCCTCCGTCCTCGGTGTTGACGCAGTTGGCGAAGGAGTAGACGGACTCGTTGAAGCTGTCGTTGTACTGTAGCGCCGCCTCCACTATGGTCCCGTTGACCTGCTTCTCGATGTATATGGGGTCCTTGTGGACGACCTCGCGGGTCTGGTTCAGGTTACGTACGAAGCTGGATATGCCTCCCTCGAAGTAGAAGGTCGCCTGGTTCGCGGGCCAGAGGTCGAAGTGCCAGTCGCTGCGGAAGCGGAGCTCCATCCCCTTGTTGAGGTAGGCCATCTCCTTGAACCGCTGCGACAGGGGGGCGAAGTCATATTCCAGGTCGCCGAAGATCTCCGCGTCGGGCAGGAACGTGATGGCCGTGCCGCGCTTGTCGCTTTCAGCTTCTGGGAGCTTCTCCGAGCTCAGCTCGCTCTGGGAGTCGCCTTTCGCGAACTCCTGCACGTAGAGGTTCCCGTCCCGGAACACCTCCACCTTGAACCGCGACGAAAGAGCGTTAACCACGGACGCGCCGACTCCGTGCAGGCCCCCGGAGACGCTGTAGGCCTTTCCGCCGAACTTGCCTCCCGCGTGCAGTGTGGTCATAACCGTCTCTACGGTCGAGATCCCGGTAGCGGGGTGGTTGTCCACGGGGATTCCGCGCCCGTCATCCTCGACCCTCACGGTGCCGTCCCGCTCAATGTGGATGTCCACGCCGGTGCAATGCCCGGCCATAAACTCATCGACAGCGTTGTCCACGATCTCGAAGATGAGGTGGTGGAGCCCTCGCTGGTCGGTGCTGCCGATGTACATGCCGGGCCGTTTGCGGACGGCTTCCATGCCGCCCAGCACTTGAATGTCATCGGCCGTATACAGCTCGGCGGCTGCTTCGCGTTGTCCTGTCGCCATGTTTTCTCCTAGCCCGCAACGCTGGGCCATCGGACCCGCGCGGGCAGTGTCTTTCCCGGCGAATCCAGTGTGGCCGTGGATGCGGTAGACTCGACCCTAAGTGGAAAATATAGGGGGGAATAGTGCAAGGCCGTTCCGCCTATCCATTTTATCAATTTACAGGGCCGTGCGCGACTTTAGACCCGTGCAAACAGCCAATTAGACGAGCCCGTGTACGGGCATGTCCCGCTGCACATTATCCAGTAGGTTATCATATTCACGATCGAGAGTGCAAGCACTAACGTTCTAAACCGGCTTTTTCTACCACGGATGGGACTCGAGGCCCGGGAAAAACACCATATCTTGCGATTTACACAGGTGTTGGAGTTTCTCCACTCCGTTTTGGAGGACGGGGGTTATTGACAGCCGGCTTCGCCTCATGGTTATATAATCAACCTGTGTTGGCTCGAGCCAACCGGATTAACAGCCGAATTAAGGACGCGGGTGCCTTCGCAGGCTTAAAAGAGGAAGCCGGTCAGAGTCCGGCGCTGTCCCGCAACGGTAGGTCCCGTCCGTTCGTCGGATGGGGCGAGCCCGGTCGACTGCCATGCGTCCATGTAACTGGCCTTCGAGGAAAGGTACTAGCATGCGCAGCGGCGAACGGCCCTGCTCCTCTAGCTCGGAGCGGGGCTTTTTTGTGGGGTCAGGTCCAGTGGGGGCCTCTCTCCCGAGCCAACGCTTTCGGCCCTTCTTCGATGGCAGAAGGAGGGAGTGAGCTGAAACTGCCAGGTGTTATAGGAATCGCACTGCTTATCGGCCTTGGTGCAGGGCTGATGGCCTGCGGCGGAGAATCGGAGGAGGAGGTCGATACCGGCCCGGCCGCGGCGGAGGCGTCCCCGACCTCGGTGCCGCCATCGCCGGCGCCGCCAACGCAGACACCGCGACCGGTCACTTCCCCAACCCCTGAGCCGCCATCGCCTACGCAGACGCCGCGGCCGGTCCCTTCCCCCACCCCCGAGCCCAGCCCCACGCCGGCCCTGTTCCCGTTCGTGGTCGTGGACAGCAATGGCAACGAGGTCGTCTTCGAGGAGCCGCCCGAGCGAATCGTGGCGTTCGACAGCGCGGCGGTCGAGATACTGTTCGATATCGGCGAGGGTGACCGCGTTGTCGCTACCCACTCCTTTGTCTCGTATCCTCCCGAGGTAGCGGACATTCCCAAGGTTGGCGACGCCTTCAACATGAACGTGGAGGCGATCGTGGCCGTGGAGCCCGATCTGGTCTTCGTCTTCTTCGACAGGTTCGTAGAGGACCTGGAGAAGGCGGGCCTGAAGGTCTTCTACCTGGAGACGCTGAGCGATGACTTCAAAAAGACTGCGGACAACATACGGATGTGGGGGAGGATAACCGGCAACGTCTCCGGTGCCGCAGCCAGCGCCGAGCGGTTCGAGTCGCGGGTCGCGCGGATAGAGCAGACGATCGAGTCCGTGGACGGTGGCCTCAGGGTCTTCCAGGACGTTGGTGGCTTCTGGTCCCCGGGCCCCGATACCCTAGTAGGGGGGGTGTTCGACCTCCTCAAGCTGGAGAACATAGCCCACGACATCTCCGGGTACGCGCAGATAAGCCCGGAGGCCATAGTGGCCAGAGACCCGCAGATCGTGATAACGCCGGACCCTGAGTCGTTCGCGGGCAACGAGGCGTTTAAGGACGTGAGCGCGGTCAGGGAGGGGAGGGTGTTTTCGCTCCCTTCCGATACGCTGTCCGTGGCGGGACCTAGGTTCGTGCAGGGCATCGAGGAGCTGGCCAGACTGGCCTATCCGGAGCTCTTCGGCGCCTACGGTGGTGGAGATGAAACAGACCCTGTTGAGAAGAGTCCCGTGGTTTCAAGGACGGTTGCGGCCGACGCCTGGCGCGACGCCGCGTGAGGGTGTGGCCTACGCGGCGACCCTTTCATTCCCGTGGCGTCGTCTGGCACTGGGCCTGGCGGTCGTGGCCGTAGCGGGCGTCCTTGCGGCCGGCATAGGCTCAGTGTCCATCCCGCCTTTGACGGTGGCCAGGATACTGGCGTCCAAGATACCTGGTCTCGGCGTCACGTTCGATGGCCCTGCCAGCTTCGACACCATTCTGATGCAGCTGCGGCTCCCGCGGATCGTGTTGGCGGGTATTGTCGGTGGTGCGCTGGCAATGTCCGGTGCGGCCTATCAGGGCCTATTTCGAAACCCCCTGGCGGACCCATACCTGATCGGGGTGGCCTCCGGCGCCGGTCTGGGCGCCACCATCGTGCTGGTGGCCGGGGTCCAGGCCGCGTACCTCGGCGTCAGCCTTCTGCCGGCGGCAGCATTCGTCGGAGCCATAGCGGCCGTCAGCGTCGCTTACCTGGTTGCCCGCAGCTCCGTGGGCCTGCCCCTAACGACCCTGATCCTGGCGGGCGTGGCCATCTCGTTCATCACCAGCGCCGTGACAACACTCCTGATGATCCGGTCCGACCCCGACCTTCGGCCCATCCTTAGCTGGCTCCTTGGAGGTCTCATCTCCGCACAGTGGAAGCACAGCGTCATGGTGCTGCCTTACCTGTTGCCCAGCGCCCTCATAGTGCTGACGTACAGCAGAGTCCTGAACGTGTTGCAGCTAAGGGAGGAGCACGCGAAGCAGATGGGCGTAAACGTCGAGCGGGCCAAGCGGCTGCTGATAGTGGCGGCCTCCCTGGGGACGGCGGCCGCGGTGGCGTTCACAGGACCCATAGGGTTCGTCGGACTCGTGGCCCCACACACGGTCCGCCTGCTGTGGGGGGCCGACTACCGCTCGCTGGTGCCCATGGCGGCGGTAGTAGGGGCCGCATTCCTGATTCTCGCGGACCTGGTGGCGCGGACCGTGGTAAGTCCCTCCGAGCTGCCCGTTGGCGTGGTCACCGCCTTCTTCGGCGGGCCGTTCTTTCTATTCTTGCTCAGGTATCGTCGTCAGGTAGCGATGTAGCCGATGGCCATGCTTGTCGTTGAGGGCGTCCACTTCGAGTATGCGGAGCGAGCGGTACTGAGCGGCCTCGACCTCGAGGCGCGCGAGGGTGAGATGGTGGGCGTCGTCGGACCCAACGGGTCTGGCAAGACAACGCTGCTGAAGGTCATTAGCGGCGTGCTGCGGCCTTCTCAGGGGAAGGTGCTGATAAACGGCGCCGACGTAGCCGCGCTGACCGACGGAGCGCGGGCGAGGCTCATCTCGGTCGTGCCACAGAACCCCGAGCTGCCGTTGAGCTTCTCCGCGGTCGACCTCGTTCTGATGGGACGGAACCCCCACCTGGGGCTGCTCCAGTGGCCAGGAGAGGCGGACCTGGCCATCGTCAAAAGGGCCATGGAGCTGACGGATGTCTGGTCGCTGGCGGCACGCGAGGTGGGAAGCCTGTCGGGCGGTGAGAGGCAACGGGCGGTGGTGGCGATGGCGGTGGCCCAGGAGGCCCCGGTGTTGCTGTTGGACGAGCCAACGTCGAACCTCGACCTTGGGCACCAGACCGGGATCATGGACCTGGCGAGAGACCTGCAGCGAAGACGTGGAGGGACGCTGCTGGTGGCGATGCACGATCTGACGCTGGCGGCGCAGTACTGCGACCGGATCGTGATGCTGGAGGGCGGGCGCGCCTACGCGGAGGGACCGCCTGGTGCCGTGCTGACGGTCGATAACATCGCTCGCGTGTATGGGACGGATGTGTTCGTCACATCCCATCCCCAGAGTGGAACGCCCGTAGTCCTGCCTGCGTCAGGCAGCCGGCGACGTGGATACGAAGGGGAAGACGGAACTCGGCCCGGCCCCGAATAAGGCGTTCGTCGGGCCCGTTCGATCCGCCGGACGCTGGAGCGCGCTAGTCCAGTGAGATACAGGTAGTGGTGCGGACGACGCCCGGGCGGGAGTGGATCTCGTCTGCGACGATGTTGCTGATGCCGTTGATGTCGGGTGCCTCGAGCGTGATTATGACGTCGTAGGGACCGGTTACCCGGTCAGCGACCGTCACGGCCGAGCGCTCCTTGAGGGTGTCGACCAAATCTCTCGAGTGGCCTGCAACCATCTCGACGAGGACGTAGGCTATTACCATCGCATACCTCTCGGTGCACGGCATAGGATACAGCCTGCGCCGGGGCGCGACAAGTATGCGGCAAACGAAGGAGTGACCGGCCGGGCGTCTATCCTCCGTCCTCGACAAGCTCGCTCTTGCTTATGAGGAGCTGTGCGGCGACGCCTTCGCTGAGGATGTAGACGGTAGTCCTGGCGCCTGTTCTGACATAGTAGGACCCGTCGTCGCGTTCCAGAAACCGCAGCCGTGTCGCGGGGTTCCGCGCTCCCTCACCAGTGACCACCCGCACGACGGCGTCGGGGGATTCGAACGGAAGGCCCCTGGCCGTCTCGTCGTCGGCGAATCCGATCGCCAGCAGACTCTCTATCGCCTGCATGAGTCGCTCTACCTGGAAGAGATCCGCGAACTCCTGGTCGTCGCCGCTGGTAACGATGACCTCGCCACCCTCGATCTTCATGACAAACTCGTCGTCGACGTAGGTGAACGTAACGGACTTGATCTCGTCTCTGGGGATTGCCATGACCACAGGGTCTCGCCAGCCCTCCGGGTCCGTGTCGAAGACTTGGGAGGCGGGTCCGGGGCATTCGATGGCGTGTACCTGGGTCTTCTCCGGGCGCCGCAGGTAGCATAGGCCGGTCTCGATACTCCAGTTACCGATCAGGAACTTCTCCTGCTCGAAGTCCCCGATCAGGAAGGTCAGGACCGTCCCCTGACCATCCGCCACACCCATGCGCCTGTGGTTATCCGGATTGTTGGCCACGAGCTGGGCGCCATCGAAATCTGCGACAACGGACCAGAAGATATTCAGTTTTGGCTGGAAGACCGGGCGGTTATTAATGGTCCAGATCTGGCTCTCGCCGGGGCGAACGAGCTTGGCCTCGCGGAGCCCATCGGCGGACCGTATGGTGACGCCATCGACCACGTCGGTGGTGATGGGCAGGAGGCCCGAGAGCACAAGCTCGTCCGGGCTGGACGAAACCACGCGTACGATGAGCGCGATTATGCCCAGGGCGATCATCGCCATCAGGACGTAGCCTACCTGCCTACTCTTCACGGCCGTACCTCCTCAGGCTGGCGCCGCGCCGCATGAGAAACCGAAGCAGGCCAATGAGGACGAAGGCCAGAGGAACGCCGATGATGTTGGCGTACTGCACGGTGTTGCGGTGGGAGGAAGGCGGGAAGAGGAGCTGCCGGTTGGTGACGATCTTTGACCGTATGCTCGCGAGGGCGTCCTCCTGAGCCAGCCAGTCCACCAGGTTAAGGACCACCGCCAGGTTCTCCTGAGCGCCGCTTACCACCTCGTCTGCGAGCCAGTCCGAGTCTCCCGTCACTATCAGACGAAACTCGTCGACCCCTCCATCGCCCCCGGTCTGCGCGCCCTTCCCGGTAACGGCAACACCTACAAAGTTGGGTACCAGGTCTCCTTCGGTGACGTCGACGATGGCTTGCGAGCCAGGGCTAACGTCAGGGTTTTCGCGGTAGTTGTAGTCGACCGCCGCCCGTCCGCTGGTCTGGAGCAGAGGGAGCATGTCCACGCGCCCGACAAACTCGTTATCGAACGCTACGGAGCTGGCCCAGGGCATCAGGATTCTGGAGATTTCGCCGGAGATCTTCGCATCCACGCTGGTCACGCGCATCCAGTAGGGATATTCAGCGAGGACCGATCCGCTCGGGGTGGAGAAGGTGATCCGCTCGTTGGAGCCCATGTCGAAGAGCAAGTTGTCGTCTACGATAACGCCGTAGCGGTTTACGAAGTCGGCAAAGCTATTCCGGTTCGGCTTGGCCTGCAGACGCGCGCGATCGACAATGACCCGGTCGACCATGACCATCGCCTTACCGCCGCCATCGAGGAACGCGGCGAGGGCGTCCACCACCGGCGCCGGTATCTCCCGTGTGGGCCCCGGGATGATCAGGACGTCCACGGCACTCAGGTCAGGAGGTGCCTCTTCCCCGCCTGCGACCTCAGTAATGTCGTACTGCTGGCCCAGCACGGCGGCCAACGTCTGGAAGTCTCCCTCTATGCTCCTTTCGCCGTTGCCCGACAGGAAGGCCACGGTCTTGCGGTCGGTCTGAGACATCTTGTATACCAGGCTGGCGATCCGGTACTCCAAGCCGTCGATGGTGTCGATGGTCCGAATCACCTCGCGACGGTCGGCGTAGGTTATCGTGATGCCCAGGTACCCGACCTTGATCTGCAGCTCACCTTGAGTGACGGACTCGAACTGTCGCGGGGGGATGCCGGCCATTTGGGCCTCGCGAAGGTCCCTGAGTCCTTTGTCCTCGTAGATGTTGCCCCCCGGGTCTGGGGTCGTATCGGGATACCTCCGCACGAGCTTTACCCGGCTGGACCCGGCAGCCAGGTCGTCCAGGAAGTCGTTGACGTCTCGCGTCGTCGTGATGATTCTCTGCGGAGGGTCCTTGGACGAGAACAGCTTCACCGTCAGGATGTCGTCCAGTCCGGCCAGAATGTCCTCCGTGCCTCCGCTGAGGGTGTAGAGCTTGTCTTCAGTCAGGTCCACCCGGCCGCCTATGGAGCTGCTGAACCAGCCGACTAGCACACTCAGCACGATGAGCCCGGCCACCCCGAGCTGAAGGTTTCGGTACTGAGGGGACTGGTGGCTCAGGCTCTTGCTCCTGATGGCCAGGAAGGTCGCGCTTAAGAAGGTCGAGACCAGAGCCCCAAAATAGAGGATGTCGCGTAGGTCTATTACTCCCCTCGCCATACTCGCGAAGTGGGTGACGGGGCTCAGGTCCTGAACGAGCCGTGAGAAACGGTCGGGCAACGGTTCGGTTACTACGTCAAGCCCGACTAACATCAGCGCGGCGATGAAGAACAGGCCCAGAATGAAGCTCACGATCTGGTTCTGCGTGAGGCTGGAAGTGAACAGGCCCACGGACACAAACGAAGCGGCCAGGAAGAGGCTTCCCAGGTACTGGGCCACCACCGCGCCTTCGTCCAGGTTCCACTTCCCGCCTTCCACGTTCCCGACGGTCTCCAGGGCGATCGGGATTCCCACGGTGGCGAGAATGGCCACCGAGACGAAGACCATGCCCGCGATGAACTTGGCTGCCAACACCACCCATCCTCGGATGGGCTGCGTTAGAAGTATCTCAAGGGTCCCGTCCCGCTGCTCCTCGGCCAGAAGCCTCATGGTGGAGGCGGGAATGAAGACGGCCAGTAACCAGGGCAGGATGGTGAATAGGTCGCGGGCCGACGCCTCGGAGGTCCTGTTAAAGGCTGAGACGAAGAAGAACAGATAGGAGATTACGCCGACGAAGATGACGATGAGGATGTAGCCGGTGGGCTGGTCGAAGTACCCTCGCAGGTCCTTCTTGACCAGTGGAATCAGAGAGCGCATTCGTTCCTATCAGCCCCCGGCGTCTTGCTCAGTAGTCAGCGAGTGGAAGACATCTTCCAGCCGGGCCGTCTCCTCGCGCAGCTCCCACAGCACCCAGCCTCGCTTCTTGGCCAGACGGAAGATGTGGGGACGGGGGTCCTCGTCGCCGGACGCGGAGACGGTGTAGCGTTTGCGGCCGTCGACGGGCTCCTGGCGTTCGACGGACTCTACGTTGGCGAGTCCCTTGAGCCCGCTTTCGACCTCATTGCCCTCTACTTCTACGAACACGGTCCGAGTTCCCCGAGCGCGCTCCAGCAGTTCCTGGACCGGGCTGTCGGCCAGGAGCCTCCCGTTGTTGATGACCAGGACCCTCTCGCAGGTGGATTCAACCTCCTGCATGACGTGGGTGCTGAGCAGGACCGTCCGGTCCTCTCCCAGCGTCTTGACCAGGGCCCGGTAGCTGATCCTCTGGTTGGGGTCCAGGCCCTCCGTCGGCTCGTCTAAAATCAGGATCGATGGGCGGTGCAAGATCGCCTGGGCCAGCCCTACACGCTGATGGTACCCCTTGGACAGCTGATTGATCGGGCGGTAATACACCTCTGCCAGACCGGTGTCTTCGACCGTCATGTCCAGGTTTCGCCTACGCTCCTTGGATGACATGCCCCTCAGGTCGGCCACAAACTCCAGGTACTCCTTGACGAGAAGGTCTTCATAGAGCGGGTTGTTCTCGGGGAGGTAGCCGATGCTGCTCCTCGTCTCCAGGTCGTCTTCCTGCGTGTCCACGCCGTTTATCAGTATGGAGCCGCTGTCGGGAGTGTAGAACGACGTGAGGAGCCTCATAGTCGTGGTCTTACCCGAGCCGTTGGGTCCCAGAAAGCCCACGACCTCGCCTTGTCGGACGTCGAACGTCAGGTTGTCCACGGCCCGGGTCGAGCCGAAGCTCTTGCTGACGCCCTTGATCTGGATCGTCAACCGCTCGGCTGTCGCAGACGCCGACTCGTCGTCCTGTACGGGCTCGATCTCTGCCATGTGGGTTAGCGCACCTTCTTAGGGGATACGGTGAGGGTCTGACCTCAGATGCATCGTCTCTACCTGCACTGCGGGCTAAAGGCTAGGGCTGCTCTTTGGCGCGGGTCATGAAGAGCTTCGACATGGTTACCAGTGTAATGTCTGGCATATCACTTGACACAACTGGAGGCCGCCGCGGCGTCGACGAGACCCGCTTGGGACAGTCTCGGCGCACAAAGAGTAGGTCAATGTCCCCTTGAGGCCTTCCCAGGCCGAAGCATCTGGGGAGGGGTTCCTCCCCACCCCAGAATCTTCGCGGAGCCTCAGCATGACATGCTCCGTTCGCTCTCATCCCAACGTAAAGCCATCTGAGGGACAGCAGGCTAGTCGTTGTAGGGCGCCGGCAGCTTGGGCGGCTTCAGCTCGGTGATGAGAGACTCGGTCGTCAGGACCATTCCCGCCACGCTGGCGGCGTTCTCCAGAGCGGCCACGGTAACCTTGACCGGATCGACCACACCCATGTCGAACATCTTCCCGAACACGCCGGCCTCGGCATCATAGCCCCAATCGCCCTCGCCCTTCTTGACCTGATCGAGTACGACGTTGCCGGCCACGCCGGCGTTGTCGGCTATGAGTCTCACCGGGGCGTTGACCGCCTCTATGACGATGTTGATTCCGGTCCTCTCGTCCCCGGAGGCATCGAGCTTGTCCGAAGCCGCCTGGGCCGCTCGCACCAGAGTCGTTCCGCCCCCTGCTACGATGCCCCCTTCCATGGCCGCCCGTGTCGCCGAGAGGGCGTCTTCCAGGCGCTGCTTCCTCTCCCGCAGCTCGATCTCCGAAGCCGCACCGACCTTGAGCACCGACACGCCTCCCGACAACTTGGCCGCACGCTCTTCCAGCTTCTCGCGGTCGTAGTCGGACGACGTCTCCTCGGCCTGGGCTCTGATCTGCGAGATGCGCCCCTCGATCGCCGACTTGGCCCCTGCCCCTTCGACGAAGGTCGTGTCGTCCTTGGTCGCTATTACCCGGCGACAACGGCCCAAGTCCGAGAGCTCGATGGTGTCCAGGCGGCGTCCGGCGTCGGAGCTTATGACAGTCGCCCCAAAGAGGATGCCCATGTCTTCCAGGATCGCCTTGCGCCGGTCCCCGAACCCCGGGGCCTTGATACCCAGACACTTCAGGTTTCCCTTGAGCTTGTTGACTACGAGTGTCGAGAGCACCTCGCCCTCTATGTCCTCGGCCACCACTACCAGGCTTCGGCTGACGGATGTGAGCCTCTCCAGGATGGGGAGGAAGTCGGAGAGGGTCGACAGCTTCTCGGAAGTAATCAGGATGTAGGGGTCTTCGATCTCGGCCACCATGCGCTCCTGATTGGTGACGAGGTAGGGAGAGATGTAGCCCCTGTCGATCTGCATACCCTCTACGTACTCGACCTCATAGCCGAGACCCCTGGACTCCTCAACGGTAACGACCCCCTGGCTGCCCACTTTTTCCAGGACGCCTGCAATCAGCTCGCCCATCTCCTCTTCGTGGGCGGCCAAGGAAGCGACGCGCGCTATCTCTTTATGGCCCTTTACGGGCCTGGCCATCGATTCCACCTCGGTCCGGAGTGCGGCAACCGCCGTTTCGATTCCCTTCTTCAGAGCCATCGGATTGGCGCCCGCGGCCACGTTCTTGAATCCCTCCCTCAGGATGCTTTGCGCCAGGATCGTGGAGGTGGTAGTCCCGTCGCCCACGTCGTCGTTGGTCTTGCTGGCAGCCACCTTGACCAGCTGGGCGCCCATGTTCTGGAACGGGTCCTGGAGCTCTATCTCCTTGGCGATGGTCACCCCGTCGCTGCATACCTGGGGCAGGCCGAAGTCCTGGTCGAGGACCACGTTTCGGCCGCTGGGCCCGAGGGTCACTCCCACGACTTTAGCCAGGGTGTCTATGCCCTCCATCAGCTGGGACCGGGCATCTTGGGCTTGCTGGAACTGCTTGGGCATCTAGTCCACCTCTCCTCTTTTAACGGCTTAAGTGTCTACTCTGGCTCGTTGCAAGCTGTCAATGGGGTAACCCCCTCCTCAATCCTCCCCCGGTGGGGGAGGAGGTAAGAAAGTCCCTTCCCCCTCTGGGGGAAGGTTAGGAAGGGGGGTCTGCGAAGTCATTCGGGCTTTTTCCCTTTCATGGCCTTGGCGATGGAGGCGGGGGTCATGGGAAGCTGGTGCATCCTGACGCCGACGGCGTCGTAGATGGCGTTGGCCAGCGCCGCGAGGGGGGGCACGATGTTCGCCTCGCCCACGCCCCTGACCCCGAAGGGGTGTCCGGGATTCGGCACCTCCACCACTACGGCGTCTATCATGGGCAGGTCCAGGCTGGTCGGCATCCGGTAGTCGAGGAAGCTGGAGTTGAGCATCTTGCCATCTTCGCTCATGAAGTACTCTTCGTTCAGTGCCCATCCGACACCCTGGCTGGTCCCCCCCTGGATCTGCCCCTCGACGTAGCTCGGGTGGATGGCCGTGCCTGCGTCCTGGAAGGCGGTGTACCGGAGTATGTCGACCTTGCCTGTCTCCGCGTCCACCTCGACGTCGACGATGTTGGCCGAGTACGAGCCGCCTGAGCCTCCCGGGTTGATGTTGGCCCTGCCCACCACCGGCCCGCCGGTCTCGGGGAGCATCGAGGCAATCTGCTTGAAGGTCAGCCGGAGCTCAGGGTCCGCCTTGTGGCTGAGGACCCCGTCGGCGTATTCGACCTGGTCCTCTTCGGTCTCCCAGACGAGGGCCGCGCGCTGAACGAGCTGCCGCATCACGTCGTGGGCGGCTTCGTAGGCTGCCCACCCCGTCTTGAAGGCCACACCGCTGCCTCCGGTATTGGAGGTGTATCCAATGGTGTCCGTGTCGGCGATCTGCGGGTTGACGTCTTCGACCGGAACGCCGAGGACCTCGGCCAGCTGCTGGGCAACGGCGACGCGGGTGCCGCCTATGTCTACCGAGCCCTCGATGAGGCTCACGGTCCCGTCGGACAGCACGTTGGCCACCACGCACGACATTCCAGAGTTATTGCGGCAGAAGCCCATCCCGACTCCGCGTCCGCGATGTTTGCCGTCCGCGGGTGCGCTGTAGTGGGGGTGGGCCTTGACAGCCTCCATCGTCTCCTTGGCTCCGATTCGGCGGTTCATGGCGCCATCCGCTCTTCGGGTGCCCTCGACGGCGACGTTCAGCAACCGGAGGTCCATGGGGTCCATGCCCAGACGCTCGGCTATCTCGTCCATGGTGGTCTCGACGGCGTAGGTGACCATGGGGGCGCCCGGGGCCCTATAGGCGGCCGTCTTCGGCTTGTTGTCCACCACGTCGTGGGCATCGATACGGACGTTCTCGATGTCGTAGGAGGCGAAGATCGCGGCGCTAGCCCCGCCGAGAGGCCCGCCGGGGAAGGCGCCGGCCTCGAAGACGAAATAGCCGTGGGCGGCGGTGATCCGCCCCTCGTTGGTCACACCTATCTTTACTCTGACGTAGCTACCTGAGGTGGGCCCGGTGGCCTCGAGCACCTCGGTCCGGGTCATGGTGAGCTTGACCGGCCGGCCGCTTTTCTTGGACAGAATCGCTGCGACCGGCTCCAGGTACACGCCCAGTTTGCCGCCGAAACCGCCTCCGATCTCCATGGGCACGACCTTGATGTGCGAGACGGGGAGCCCGAAGATACGTGCGGTGTTGTCTCGTATCCCGAAGTGGCCCTGGCTACTGCACCAGAGGGTGAGACGTCCCTCCTGGTTCCACCACGCCGTGGCGTTTTGTGGCTCTATGTATCCCTGGTGGATTGATCTGGTCCGGAACTCGCGCTCGACCACGAGGTCCGCTGCCTCGAAGCCCTTGTCCAGGTCGCCGTGGACGTGCAGCTCATGGTCTCCCATGTTGGTGCCGCCCGGCCGTTCCTCGGTCGTCCAGTGCTCGTGAAGGATGGGAGCGCCCGGCGCCATGGCTTCTTCGGCATTGGTGACGGCCGGTAGGGGCTCGTACTCGACGTCGATGAGCGACAGGGCCTCCTCGGCCACGTGTGGGCTGGAGGCAGCCACGGCCGCCACCGCGTGGCCCTTGTACAGCACCTTGTCCCGGGCCAAGATGTTGTCGGCGGGCATCTCTCCAAGAGTCGGCTTCGGTGAGACGGGGTCGGGTGCCGGTATGTCCCGCGCGGTCGCTACGGCCCAGACGTCGGGATGGGCCTCTGCCCGGCTCGTGTCGACCTTCTTGATGCGGGCGTGAGGGTGGGGACTACGAAGTATCTTCCCGTGCAACATGCCGGCCAGCTGTATGTCGGCCCCATAGAGCGCCTTTCCGGTGACCTTATCTACGCCGTCGTGCCGGATCGGCCGTGAGCCGATCACCTTGTACTGACTCTTGGCCGTCTTCGTCTCAGTCGCCATACGGTCCCGTATCTCCCTTTGGGCCAGCCTGGGCCGCCCCCTCAGACGTGAAGCAGACGTGAAGCGCGGATATTTTATCACAAGCGTCGCGCGGTTTTGAGGCCACCCGCGCACGTCGGCTCGGTGTTTGACAGGGTGCACCCGCTACGTTAGCATGCGCCGCGATGCGCTGACGGACGCGATGGTGCCGTCCCTGGGCCGGGGATACAGGGCGACGGAGGCTACCAGACGATGAACGCTATCGTTGGCGGCGAGGGCTTCAAGTACGAGGCACTGGACAGCTGGGAGCAACTACCGGAGGGCGTCAGACTGGTCGAGTGTCCCGGCGTCGCCGTGGACTCCAAGGACCAGGTCTACGTACTCACGCGTAACGAAGAGCACCCGGTGCAGGTGTTCGACCGTGAGGGAAACTGGGTGCGGTCATTCGGGCAGGGGACCTTCAGCGCGCGGACGGCGGTAAGCTGGCCCTCCCCACCCACCTGCGCCAGGATGCCAACCCGGTCGCCCTTGGAAATGCCCAAACCAGCCAGCGCCGAAGCAAAACGATCGCTGTGCTCGTCGATTTGCCTGAACGTGTACTCGTTGTCACCGTCGATAATCGCTACCTTGTCAGGAATTCGGGCGGCGGTCCGTTTGATCAGTTGCGACAGTGGATATTCTTCGTACGGTGCCACCGACGGCCTCTGGAATTGTGATGTTGACATTGCAAACCTCCAAATTACGCTAATGCACGGCAGTGTTTTTTCAGATCAGGCGTTACGTGACTCGTATGCCAAGACGGACGATATCGATATAGCCTCGATTTGTGCAACTAACTGGTGTTGCGTCGAAAGATTAAACTCAGAACCTGACCGTTAGCTCGGGCGCAAGGCTTTGCGCCCCTACAGATAGCGCAAAATCATGTTTAGTTCTTAATGCAAGGCTCAGTAAGTGCAACAACTTGGGAAGGTATGCGTTGTGTCAACTGGATCGATACTCATCGTAGAAGATGATAACTTCATGAACCAGGCAATCCGAACGGCACTGTCAGGCGCAGGTTATGGAATCCGGTCAGCGGGCAATTGCTCCATAGGGCTTGCCCTTGCCCTGGAGGAGACGCCTGAATTGCTTGTGCTCGACGTAAACCTTCCCGACGGCACCGCATGGAGCTTGCTCCTAGACTTTCGTCACGTTCACCCAGAGGTGTTGGTGCCTGTAGTCCTCATATCGTCGGACCGCATCCCGCGAACCAATCTCAGAGAGTACCGCATCGATCGGTTTCTTCCCAAGCCCTTCGACATGGCATATCTGACTCAAACAGTGGGAGAACTACTAGCTCCTCCCAAATCCGAGGGCAAGTCCATGCCTGTATGATCGGTCTCCTCATCGCATCAGGGCGAGAGTGCGAGTTGTTTGTGGAGTCAACCGACGTTGCGACCACATGTGTTCGGCCGTAAATCATACACCGTTTTGAAAATTTTTCCGCATGGCCTGGATACGAACCGACTCTATCCTTGCGCTGCCGCTTCATCTGCGTGACAATTCTTATTGACCAACGCTCAGAAGTCACTGTGATCTGATATTGAAAAAATTCTGTTTGCAGACATCGCAACTCTTGAACGGTGGAGGGCGTAATGTAAGCGCGCTCGGCTGTGCGCCCCGACAAGAGAGAAATTATTCATAAGCCGATCTGACATTTGAGGAAACTGGCAATTGGTTGACCAACCGGACGCTCGGAAGCGCGAGCGATACAAGGGATATCTGGAATCAGAACTGGACGCCGCGGCCATGTACAAGGCGATGGCGGCAGTCGAAAAAGACCCATCCAGAGCTGCGATATTCGAAAGGCTGGTTGAGGCCGAGCTGCGCCACGCGTCGAACTGGGCGGAAAAACTTGGAATCGACGCGTCGAGTCTGGAACTTCCGAAACCTGGACTTCGGAACCGCGCCTACCGGGCGGCGGCCAAAATGTTCGGCACCGAAAGAATCATACCGTGGCTGGTTCGAGGCGAGGCCAAGGAGATTCAGGTCTACGCTGCCGACCCCGAAGCACATGAAATAGTGAAGGAGGAGCGACAGCACGCTCGAACCCTTCGCGGCATGGTAGATCCCGGTGATCCGTTGGCACCGATTCGAGGCGAAGGCGAACACCGCTTGGGCGGCGGAAGCGGGAGCCTGAGAGCGGCCGCCTCGGACCAGAACTTCTCGGTCTGCACTTCGACGCCCGCCACGGCCGCCCCCTGGGCCACCCCTCTGGCTACCGATTGGCGCATCGCCTCTTTCACGATCTGGAGGTACTCAGGCTCCACCGGCACTACGCCACGCACGCTCTGCTCGAATCGTTGCAGAACGTTGCCGTGGCTGTCCTGCACCTCTTGCAGCAGGTGTGGCCTGACCACATTGCCGCCGTTGCCTATCGCTGAGATGGCGCTGATGATCT
>JADFHV010000252.1 GCA_022566975.1 Chloroflexota bacterium | reverse complement strand
CAACCAAATAGCCTCCTTTGACGGCCCGTCAAGGGCCGCTGCAAAGCCGCGGACACGCGATGGGACCCGGCGCCGCGACTGTCAAGCCGTGCTCAACGCCCCCTCCAGGGCTCCTAGCTCAGCGGGATACTCCTGCATCGACAGGGGCTCCAGACCGGCGGCCACGTCCGGGTCTTTCAGTCCGTTGCCGGTGATGACACAGACCACTCTCTTGCCTTTCAGATGCACCCCATCCCTTGAAAGTTTTAGCAGTCCCGCTACCGAAGCCGCGGAAGCCGGTTCGCAGAAGATCCCCTCGCGCTGGGCCATCGCGCGGTAGGCCTCCAGAATCTCCCGGTCTGATACAGCCTCGATAACGCCGCCCGACTCGTCCCTCGCGTCGACCGCACCCTTCCAGCTTGCCGGGTTGCCAACCTTGAGGGCCGATGCAACGGACTCGGGCTCCGCAACAGGCTCGCCCTTTACGATGGGCGCCGCACCCTCGGCCTGAAACCCCATCATCTTAGGCAGGGTGTCCGCCCATCCCAGGTCGTGAGCCTCGCGGAAACCGAGCCAGTAGGCGGTGATGTTGCCGGCGTTACCGACGGGGATACACAGGTAGTCGGGCGCCGCACCCAGCTCTTGGACTATCTCGAATGCCGCCGTCTTCTGTCCCTGTATCCTGTGGGAGTTAACGGAGTTGACCAGCACCGTCGAGTGTCTCTCGGCGACCTGGCGTACGAGGGCCAGTGCTCGGTCGAAGCTGCCGTCTATAACCACTATCCGCGCCCCATAGGCTATCGCCTGGGCCAGCTTCCCTCTGGCGATGTTGCCCTTGGGCACGAAGACTGTAGTCGTCAGCCCGCAGTAGGCACCGTAAGCGGCAGCCGATGCGCTCGTATTTCCAGTTGAGGCGCACACGATGCCAGTGCTCCCGGCCTCCACCGCCTTGGCCACCGCCACAACCATCCCCCGGTCCTTGAAGGAGCCGGTGGGATTACACCCCTCCAGCTTGAAATAGAGCTCCTCACATCCCACCTCGGACACCATGTGGCGCGACTTCACCAGCGGCGTATCCCCCTCACCCAGAGTGAAGATGGGGGTGCTGTCGGCAACTGGAAGGTAGTCTCTGTATGTGTGAAGTACGCCTGGCTTCATGGGAGCTTGGTCGCGTCTATGGTACCAGCACACCCGTTGCAGTCCAAGCGATACCGAAGACATCCGCGCCGCAGGACGCTGGGCTGCCTACCGAAAGACTAGGATACCCGACACCGCCGGCACCGTCCATCGCGGGAGCTCTTGCTTGAAGGTCGCGTGACCAGCACATAGAATGGACTCACAGGGGCGTCCTCAAGCACGTGCTGCTCCCGCCACATCCCTGGCTCAGGAGGTCGTCGGCATGGACATAAAGATATACAGCAAGGGAATAGAGCTCAACCCGCAGGCGGAGACCTACATTCGAAAGAAGTTCAGCCGTCTCGAACGACACCTCAAGACCATCTCGGACGCGAAACTGGAGGTCTCCAGGACCTCGGCCCGGTCACAGGAGGACCGGGTGGTCGCGCAGATGACCTTGAACACCAACGGGTACATCCTCAGAGGGCAGGAGGCCGGCCTCAACCTATTTGCTGCGGTAGACGCCGTGACCGACGTGATGGACCGGCAGATCCAGACCTACAAAGGTAGGGTATATCGGAGCTCGCAGGGAAAGAGGCCCGCACGGGCGAGCGCCGCCGCCCCGGCGGGTATGATGGCCGACGAGAAGCCGGACCGTCCCGTAAGGACGAAGCGCTTCCGGATGCGTCCCATGAGCTTGGACGACGCTGCCCTGGAGATGGAGCTTCTGAGTCACGACTTCTTCTTCTTCTACAACCGCGACACCGACGAGTTCAATGTCGTCTACCGCCGCAGCGACGGAGACTACGGAGTCATTGAGCCCGAGCTCGAATAGGCTATGCCAACCCTGTCATAATGGGTCGCTATCACACCCAATCCCTTCGACGAGCTCAGGACAGGCCCTTCGACGGGCTCAGGGCAGGCCCAGTCTTCCCCCTCAGGGGAAAGGGGTTGTAAACTCTCCCCCGTCCCACGGGGGAGAGTTAGAGAGAGGAGCATGTATGTAGGGGTCCCGGAGGGATCATGAGCACTTTGATGAAGGACGACCCGGAGGTCTGGGGCGCTCTCCGTAGCGAGGTCCAGCGCCAGCAGCGCCACATCAACCTGATAGCGTCGGAGAATTTCGTCAGTGGCGCGGTGCTCGAGGCCCAGGGCTCGGTGATGACTAACAAGTACGCCGAGGGCTACCCAGGACGACGCTACTACGGTGGGTGCGAGTTTGTCGACGTCGCCGAGACGCTGGCCATCGAAAGGGCCAAGGCTCTCTTCAAGGCGGAGCACGCCAATGTGCAGCCCCACAGCGGGGCGCAGGCCAATATGGCCGCCTATTTCGCCATGCTGAGCCCGGGCGACACCGTCATGGGAATGGGCCTCGACCACGGCGGCCACCTGACGCATGGAAGCTCGGTCAACTTCTCCGCCAAGCTCTATAACTTCGTCCCCTACGGCGTGGACAGGGAGCTCGAGCTGATCGACTTCGATGAGCTGGAGCGGCTGGCCAAAGAGCACCGTCCCAAGCTCATCGTCACGGGTGCCACCGCCTATACCAGGACCATAGACTTCCCGCGCTTCCGTCAGATCGCCGACGAGGTAGGGGCGACACTGATGGTCGACATGGCGCACATCGCCGGTCTCATCGCGGGCGGAGCGCACCCCTCGGCCATCCCCCACGCCCAGATAGTTACGTCCACGACGCACAAGACCCTGCGGGGTCCACGAGGTGGCTTCATCCTCTCGACTTCGGACCTGGCCCGCAACGTGGACCGCGCCGTATTTCCCAACGCCCAGGGGGGGCCGTTGATGCATATCATCGCGGCCAAGGCAGTGGCGTTCGGGGAGGCGATGAAGCCCGAGTTCGCCGCATACCAGAAGGCCATCGTGGCCAACGCACGCGCCCTTGCCGACGGACTTGCCGAGGGCGGGCTGCGCCTGGTCTCGGGCGGCACCGACAACCACATGGCCCTGGTGGACCTGACGTCGCTCGGTACTACCGGCCGCGAGGCCGAGGACGCCCTCGGAGCCGTCAACATCGTGGTGAACCGCAACGCCATCCCCTACGACCCCAAGCCACCGCGCGTGGCCAGCGGGCTGAGAGTGGGCAGCCCGTCCGTGACCAGCCGTGGGTTCGGCACCGAAGAGATGCGCCAGGTCGCCCGGCTCATCATAAGGACCCTTTGTAACATGGGCGATGCCGCCGTGGAGGCCGAGGTCCGGGACGAGGTCCAGTCCCTGACCGAGCGCTTCCCCGCCCCGGGGCCCGGCGCGTAAGACACGACCGCGGCATACGCCGCAGATCACCGACAGGAGGATATCGATGACATCCACCCAGGCAGGGGAGTTCTACACGCGGCTGGGCGTCAAGCGGATTATCAACGCCAGCTCGTGGATAACCGTACTGGGCGGCAGCATCATGCCACCCGCCGTGGTCCGAGCGATGGAGGACGCGTCTCGCTGGTTTGTCGACATGCACGAGCTGAACCAGAAGGCCGGAGACGTGATCGCCCGGTTTACAGGTGCCGAAGCCGGTCTCGTCACGGCCGGATCGGCGGCTGGAATGCTTCTGGAGGCGGCCGCGTGCATGGCCGGCACCGACCCTGCCAAGGCGTGGCGCCTGCCCGACACGACAGGCATGAA
>JADFHV010000251.1 GCA_022566975.1 Chloroflexota bacterium | reverse complement strand
GCCTGACGGCAATCTTCTGCTTGGGCAGAGCGGCGATACGCTTGATCGTCTGTTTGGTGATGGCGCTGCGGGCCCTGAGAATCTTCTTGCCGTCCTGGCCCACGATGTCCTGCGTGACCGTGTGGCCAATGATATCGGAGTCCTTGCTGGAGATCTGCCGGTGTACCTTGCGGTAAGGAGTCTCTATGAACCCGTATTCGTTGGTACGGGCGTACGTGGCCAGCGAGCCCAGCAGGCCGATGTTGGGCCCTTCAGGCGTCTCAATGGGACAGATGCGGCCGTAGTGAGAGTGGTGTACGTCGCGGACATCGAAGCCGGCGCGCTCTCTGGACAGGCCTCCCGGGCCCAGGGCCGACAGACGGCGCTTGTGGGTGAGCTCCGCCAACGGGTTTGTCTGGTCCATGAACTGGGACAGCTGAGAGCCCCCGAAGAACTCTCGCACGGCCGCCACCACCGGCCTGATGTTAATAAGGGCCGCGGGCGTGGTCGTGGCGGGTTCCATCTGGGTGGTCATCCGCTCTTTGATGACCCGCTCCATGCGCAGCAGCCCGACCCTGACCTGGTTCTGTATCAGCTCGCCGACTGCACGGACACGTCGGTTACCCAGGTGGTCTATGTCGTCGGGCCCCATCACCCCGTTGTTGATCTGTATCATCGTCCTTAGAAGGCCGGTGATGTCCTCGGGCTCGAGAGTGCGCGTCGCCGGGTCCGCGTTGCGCTTGAGACGTCGGTTGAGCTTGTAGCGCCCGACGCGGTTCAGGTCATAGCGTCGAGGGTTAAAGAAGAGGTTCTCCACCAGGTTCTTGGCGTTTTCCTTGTTGGGAGGCTCGCCGGGCCGGATCCGGCGATAGAACTCGAGCAGGGCCTCTTCCCGGTCTGTGACGTCGGTATCCTTCTCGATGGTGGTCTTGATGAACTGATGCTCCGGGTCCGTATCCACATCCTCGAAGAGGGCCATCAGCTCCTCGTCGGTCGAGTAACCCATGGCGCGGAGGAGCGTGCTGACAGGGGTCTTGCGCTTCCTGTCCACCTTGACGGATAGAACGTCTCTGTTACTGGTCTCGAACTCCATCCAAGCTCCTCGGTAGGGAATGAGCTTGGCTGAAGACAGCACTCTTCCGGTGGTGGCGTCGGAGCTGGTGGTGAAGTAGACGCCGGGTGACCTGACCAGCTGGCTGACCACGACCCGCTCGGCGCCGTTGATGATGAAGGTGCCGGTAGCGGTCATCATCGGGACATCCCCGATGAAGAGGGTCTGCTCCTTGACCTCGCCTTGCGCCGGCCCCGCCGCCTTTATCTTGAGCTTGACTGTTACCTGCAGAGGCGCGGAGTAGGTGACCTCCTTCTCTCTGCACTCTTCTTCCGTGTATTTGGGCTCCTCGAAGTAGTGGTCGCCAAAGCTCAACTCGAATCGCCCACCGGGAAAGTCCTCGATGGGCGAGATCTCCTCAAAGAGCTCCTGCAGAAACTCGGTCTTGAACCGGTCGAAGGAGTCAAGCTGGACGCGAATCAGGTTGGGGACATCAAGAAAGGTGGGGATTTTGGCATAGGAGATTTTGTTGTCGAAAGCACCATTAGACACCTGCGCAGCAGATGAGATCATACGTTCTCACACTCCTCGGAGCGACAGCTATTTATGCGGTTACGACGCGACGGAGAGCGGGGCTCAAGACGGCGGTTGGGTAAGGCAAAACGGCTTTGAAAAGACAAAAAGGGCACTTGGGGGCATAGTGCGACCGATACCAACTTACCATAGATCCTTGCCTATGTCAAGGGGCCTAGCGATCCCGCGGAACGTCGATCATAGCCGGCGGCCTGATGTGTCTGTCTGGCGGTGCCCATGCGAGGTCTGGGCCACAGACGTCATTGCCTCGGCGTGTGGGCAGGGCAGCAAGCGGTAGACCGGTCTGGCGTGACCGCTATTCGCCGGGGGCTATGTTACGCGGGTACCTTATACATACCCTGTTGGTCCGCGGCTGTTGCCTTCGCTAGCGGAGTAAGGTACATTGTCAGGCGTCTCCACGCGCCCCTCTGGGCACCCCTCGTTATGCCTTGATTGGGAGTTAGTCCAGGCCCCAATACGGGGCCGCTGCCATCGACAAGGAGAACGCCATGACCACGCAAGTCTTCGGCTCCAGCATCAAGCGTCGCGAGGACCCCCGGCTGATCACAGGCCAGGGGAACTACGTAGACGACATCAAGCTGATGGGAATGCTTCATGCCGCCTTTGTGAGGAGCCCCCATGCCCACGCGAACATCCGGAGCATCGAGACCTCCAAGGCCGAGGCGCTGGAAGGCGTCGTCGCCGTCTTCACGGGCGCGCAGATGAAGGAGGAGTTGGGCGAGCTCATTCTTGGCTGGATCCTACCGGAACAGAAGCAGACTACGCATCCGCCGATGGCCTTCGATAGGGTGAGGTTCGTGGGCGAGGCCGTGGCGGTCGTGGTGGCGGACAGCCCCGAGGCAGCGGTAGAGGGCGCCGAGCTGGTGGACGTAGACTACGAGACCCTGCCTGTCGTCGTGGACGGGGAGAAGGCGACCGCGGCCGGCGCGCTGCGGGGTTTCCAGGACACGACCTGGCCCATGGCCATCGGCCTGGTGGCCTATTGGATGGTGGGTGCGCCCATCTCGTGGATCCTCGGGGTGCACCTGCGGCTGGGACCGCACATGGTCTGGGTAGGCCTTCTGGTCGGCTTGACCGTGGCCGCGCTGCTGCTGAATCTGCGCTACCATCGCGTCAGTTCACAGGGTCGTTCGGACCCTGGAGCGCCCGGGGCGGATGGGATTGCTGCGCTGGCCGCTGGAACCAACGACTGAGTACAGGAACCCAGCAGCCGCGGCCCGGTCTGACCTCTGCAGGTCCCCGGACCAGCGGCGCAGCACCATCGTCCCCGGCGGGGACCGGAAGGGAGGATTCATGAAGCGGACCTGGATCCTGGCCGGTACTACGGCGGCCCTGCTGGCCGGCTGCTCGCAGGACGACGGTGGCGTGGGCGCGCCTGCCGGCCCGCAGGTCGCTCAGCGCCAACCGGCACCGCCGACGGTGGAGGAGATCGTCGCCCAGGCCGCTGCCACCCGCGCCGGGATGGGCGCGTTACTCGCCGACCAGTGGGAAGCCGGTCTCAATCTGAATCCGCTCCATGCCACCTTCATCGGTGACCACCGCTTCGACGATCAGCTCGCCAACAGCATCGGTCCCGAGTTCCTGGCGGCCTACCAGGCGCATGAGCGCGAGTACCTGGCCCGGGCCGAGGCCATCGATGCGCAGCTACTGGAGGGCCAGGATCTGCTGTCGCTACAACTGTTCCTGCGCGACCGCCACGAGAACATCGCTGGCTTCCAGTTCCCGTCACACCTGGTGCCGGTGAACCAGTTCTTCTCGTTTCCGAACTTCTTCGCCCAGCTCGGCTCCGGCGCTTCGGCACACCCCTTTCGTACGGTCGCGGATTACGAGAACTGGCTGAGTCGGGTGGATGGCTTCGAGGTCTGGATGGACCAGGCCATCGAGAACATGCAACGCGGGCTTCAGACCGGAATCACGCGGCCGCAGGTGATCATGGAAAGGGTGCTGCCACAACTCGAGGCGCATCTGATGGAGGACCCGGAACAGAGCCTGTTCTACACCCCGATCAGGCAGATGCCGGAGGACTTCGCCGAGGAGGATCGCGAGCGCCTGGAGGCGGCCTACCGCGAGGCCATCACCGACCAGATCATGCCGGCCTACCAGCGCA
>JADFHV010000006.1 GCA_022566975.1 Chloroflexota bacterium | reverse complement strand
GTCGCCCCTACCCCAGAGCAGGCGCTTTGGCGCACGCGGTCAGTTTTATGCAGCGGCGGTCCTCACTCGTACGGGCGGGTTTGAAACCCGCCCCTACACCTCACTATTCTCATGGCACTGACAACGCTTGGCGTTTCCCACCCCACGAAAGCGGCACACGACCGCGCCGACATCTGGCGTTAAATCGCAGATCGACGCTTATCTGTGAAAATTTTATCGAAGTTGCTGGCATCATCTCGCACGAAAACTCCCAATAGCCGGAACAAGGCATCCGAGGGCGCTGGTGTTACGGATTCCTAACCCCGATTCCGATTAGTGTCGGAAATCACAATGTTTTTCCTTGTCAGATGACCGCATCCCTGATATATTGTTGAAAATTGGAGGGATCGCATAGAGGTCTAGTGCGGCCGCCTGCTAAGCGGTTAGGGGGAGAAATTCCTCTCATGGGTTCGAATCCCATTCCCTCCGCCAGTAGGTCGGCCGGCACCCGAATCCGCCAATCCGAAATGCGCAATTATCACATCTGGACCATCGGCTGCCAGATGAACAAAGCCGATTCCGAGCGTCTTGAAAGCGCGTTGGGACAGATGGGCCTCTCGCCCACAGCCTCGCCGCAGGACGCCGACGTCATCGTGCTTAACAGCTGCGTGGTCCGGCAGAGCGCCGAGGACAAGGTGGTCGGCATGCTGACCAGTCTCAAGCCGATCAAGCAGCGGGACCCCGGCAAGGTCGTGGCGCTGATGGGATGTATGGTCGGGCCCAAGACGGACGGCCTCCAGAAGCGTTTCCCCTACGCCGACGTCTTCATGCGGCCGCAGCAGTTCGAGCCACTGATAGAGCTGCTGGGAGAGCGCATGGGGATCGACCCGGAGGGGTGCATCGGGTCACTGACCGCCAAACCGGACGTCGCCGCCTACGTCCCCATCATCCACGGGTGCGACAAGTTCTGCACCTTCTGCATTATCCCGTACCGGCGCGGCCGGGAGGTGTGCCGGCCCATCGAGGAGATAGCCAGCGAGGTCCGGCTTCTCGTCCAACGGGGCGTCAAAGAGGTCACGTTGCTGGGCCAGAACGTCGACTCCTACGGCCACGACCTGCCCGGCAGTCCCGACCTGGGCGACCTGCTGGCCGAGGTGAACGGCGTGGATGGGCTCGAGCGCATCCGCTTCCTCACCTCCCACCCCAACGACATGAGTGACCACATCATCGAGTCGGTCGCCGAGTTGGACAAGGTATGCGAGCACATCAACCTGCCGTTCCAGGCGGGCGACGATGACGTCCTGCAACGGATGCGGCGCGGTTACACCAACGACGACTACCGGCGTCTGGTGGAGAAGATCCGCGACCGTGTCCCGAACGTGTCCCTGAGCACCGACGTGATCGTCGGGTTCTGCGGCGAGACCGAGGCGCAGTTCCAGCAGACGGTCTCCCTCATAAGCGAGATCCACTTCGACAAGGTCCACGCGGCCGCCTACTCCACCAGGGCCGGGACTATCGCCGACCGCAAGATGGAAGACGACGTCCCACACGAGGAGAAGAGGGCCCGCCTCAAGGCTATCGAGGAGCTACAGGAGCGGATTCTCGCTCGGAAGAACGCCGATCTGCAAGGGGAGACGGTGGAGATACTTGTGGAAGGCCGCAAGCGCGGCAAGTGGTACGGACGAAACCGTAACGACAAGCTCGTTTACTTCGAAGACGACGGCGACCGCAAGGGCGACCTGCTGGACGTCAGAGTAGACCGGACCGGGCCCTGGTCCTTGCAGGGTACCCTGGTCGCTTAGAGGAGTCGGAGAAATGGTCGTCAAGACCCGAGAGAGAACACCGACGATACCGATTACGGAGATCGAGCAGTCTGCCTTCTGCCAGACGGACGACGAGCTCCGGTCCAAGCCCCTGGAAGAGGAGTTCCAGGCGGGCGTGCGCTGGCAGAAGCTCCCCGTCTCCTACATGCGCATGAGCCCCGAGGAGCTAGACGTGCGCATAGGCGAGTCGCGGAAGGCTCTTGGCGAGCGCCTGGTGATCCTTGGCCACCACTATCAGCGTGACGAGATCATCAAGTACGCCGACCTCCGCGGGGACTCGTTCAAGCTCTCGCAGCACGCCGCCTCCCAGAAGGGAACCGAGTTCATCATCTTCTGCGGCGTCCATTTCATGGCCGAGACGGCCGACATCCTCAGCACCCCATACCAGAAGGTCATCCTGCCCAACCTGACCGCCGGCTGCTCCATGTCCGACATGGCCCTTATCGATGACGTTCTGGACTGCTGGGACGACCTCCAGGACGTGTTCGGCGATGAAGCGGTGACGCCCATCACGTACATGAACTCGACGGCCAGCATCAAGGCCCTGTGCGGACGCAGCGATGGCATCGTCTGCACGTCCACCAACGCCCCGGCCACGTTCGAGTGGGCCCTCAAGAAAGGGGGACCCATCCTGTTTCTACCCGACCAGCACCTGGGTAGGAACACCGGAGTGAAGATGGGCATCGGGTTGGACGAGATGGTGGTCTGGAACCCCTTCAAGCCTCTGGGCGGCCACACCGAAGAGGAGCTGAGCCGCGCCAAGGTCATCCTGTGGCAGGGCCACTGCTCGGTGCACACGCGGTTCACGGTCGCGCAGATCGAGGAGGCGCGGCGGCGATACCCCGACGTCAACGTCGTCGTCCATCCCGAGTGCGTCATGGAGGTGGTCGAGGCGGCGGACTGCGACGGCTCCACGGAGTACATCATCAGGGTCATAAGAGAGGCGGCGGCCGGGACGGCGTGGGCGGTGGGGACCGAGATCAACCTCGTCAACCGCGTAGCGGCCGAGAACCCCGACAAGACGGTCTTCTCGCTGGACCCGGTGGTCTGCCCGTGCGCCACCATGTACCGGATCCATCCCGCCTATCTGTCATGGGCGCTCGATGGGCTCAACGAAGGCGTGGTGGTGAACCAGATCACGGTGGACGAGGAGACCGCGGCTCAGGCAAGGGTCGCCCTGGACCGCATGCTATCGGTGGTCTAGCCCCTCTCGTTTCGCAGAGCCGTAAGTCGCAGAGCCGCAAGCCCAGAGCCCATTTCGGCTGCCCGGCGGGCACCGGAGATGGGCTCTACTGTTCTCGAGCGCGGAGAGACCGGTCCAACGGAGGTGCACGTTGCTCGCCATGACGCCCGATATCGAGGCGCTGATAGACCGGGCGCTGATGGAGGACCTCTCCCTGGGCGATCCGACGACGGACGCCCTCATCCCGCCCGAGCTCACCGGCCGGGCCGTGGTCCTGGCCAAGGCGCCGGGCGTCTTGGCCGGCGTCGACATCGCACTCGCGGTGTTCAATAGAGTCGACCCCGGCCTGAGGACCCACATCCTCATCCGGGACGGCGAAGCCATCACCACGGGCGATGTGATATGCTCCGTCGAGGGTCGGGTCTCGTCAATACTTCGCAGCGAGAGGACCGCTCTCAATTTCCTGCAGAGGATGAGCGGCATCGCCACCGAGACCAGCAGGTACGTGTCGGCCGTCGAGGGCCTCAACGCCCGGATCATCGACACACGGAAGACCGCGCCGGGCCTGCGCTCCCTAGACAAGTACGCGGTGCGAATGGGGGGCGGCCACAATCATCGCCAGAGCCTGGGAGACGGTATCCTGATAAAGGACAACCACATCCAGGCCATGCGGCAAGGCGGCTTGAGCCTGACCGAGACCATCCAGACGGCGCGTGCCAACGCCTCCCATACCGTGAGGGTCGAAGTGGAGGTCGAGGACCTGGACCAGGTGACGGAGGCACTGGACGCCGGCGCCGAGCTGCTGTTGCTGGACAACATGGACCCTACGGAGATGGCCGAGGCGGCGCGGACGGCCCGGGGCCGAGCGCTGACGGAGGCGTCCGGGGGAATCACCCTCGAAACCGTGCGCTCGGTGGCGGAGACGGGCGTCGATCTCATCTCGGTGGGCGCTCTGACCCACTCCGCGAAGGCCCTAGACATGAGCCTGGACCTGGTGTAGAGATGGCTGTGGCCTGGGCGGGCCACCGGCCGGGGACCGAGAGCCAATCGCCCTGTTGACATCACAAGACTCATGGTCGTTTTTCCCATCCACCCGCCCTCAGGTGGTCCTGGGGATGTCCCCAGGCCCCTGCCAGAGTCCCGACCAGCCGGGACTCGGGACTCCCCCCAACGCCTCACGTTGTCGACGGAGCCGAAATAAACAGACTGGGCCTGACCCTCGCCTAAAGCGGGGGCATATATGTCGTAGCCTTCAGGCCGCGGTACAAGAAGAGGTTGTTGTTAGGAGGGTGACTAGTTGGCTGGCTCATTGAGGCTCTACGCCGGCCTGGTGACGCTGGCGGCGCTGATGGTGATCATCGCGGTGCTTGGGAGCCGGGGCGGCATAAGAGCGTCCGGCGAGTCGCTGCCCCCGAAGGAGGGGGTTAACCGGATAGTGTACGTCGGGCTCGACGGCCTGATCCGCTCCGTGAACCCAGACGGTTCGGAACCGAGTCAGATCTCCCCGCAGGAAGGGGTCTACACGTGGCCCACCTGGTCGCCCGACGCCAGACGGCTAGTCTTCTCCGGGGTTGTGGAGGATGACCAGGGGAACCTGGACGTCAGCCTCTTCTCCTTCAACATGGCCACCGGCCAGGTGGGCGAGATATATGTTGGAGAGCGCGAGATATTCCCCTTCATCACCGCGGACAGGAGCGTAGTCCACTATCCCATGTGGTCCCCCGACGCCAGGAGCCTCACGTTCATAGCCCAGACCTCGCGGGGGCTGTCGCTCTTTCTGGACAACCTCTACGACGGGCTCGAGGCCACGTTGCTCCTGGACCAGGGCCCCCTCTGGACCTCCTGGTCGCCGGACTCCAAGCACGTAGCGGTCCACAGAGGGCCGGACCATTTCCTGGTCAGCACCCTCGGGGAGGTGGAGATCAGGGACCTGGAGATCCAGTCTTCAATCTATAGGGTGCCGGCGTGGACGCCGGACGGGACGAGCATAACCGTTGCCGGGAGCGTGGGCTCGTCCGGTACTATGCTCTACACGACCGACGTCCGGGCCGGGGGCCTGGATGCGGTGCAGGTGATCGCCAACCTGAGGCCCTTCTCTGCGTTCCTCTGGTCTCCCAGCGGCGACCATCTTGCTGTGGGACGCTCCGTCGACCTCATCAATTACCAGGGGTCCAACCTCATCCTATACGACAACCTGACGCTGGTACCTCGAGGCGAGGGGGCGGAGGCCCTGGCGATAAACGACAACATCCTGGCCTACTTCTGGTCTCCCGATGGCGGCAGGCTCGCTTACGTCACGCTCTCCGACATATCCGGCGCTCTTCGCTGGAAGATCATGGACCTGGAAAGCCAGGGCACCTGGCGGCTTGTGGACTTTGTGCCGTCCAGGGACCAGCTCACGATGTTCGAGTTTTTCGAGCAGTACGCCTACTCCCACTTGCTATGGTCGCCGGACAGCGCCTTCCTGGTCTTCTCCGGCAACGTGAGAGGCGAGGCCGCCAGCGCCTCCGTGGGCTCACATCCCGGCCACACCGGCTCCCACATCATCGTGGCCGATACCGAGCCTAACTCCGCCGTCTTCGTCATAGCGGACGGGATACTGGGGTTCTGGTCGCCGCGGTAGGGGACTGGGCGCCTAGAGAAAGGCGGCGACCCGGCGGACGTGTGCGACGAGGACTGACCCACCGTAACCCTATCCTCGCCTTGGGCGCTCCTTGTCGGCGGAGTCCAGCATGATGGTGACGGGGCCGTCGTTCCGGATGGATACCATCATGTGGGCCTGGAAGAGGCCAACCTCGACCTTCAGGCCCGATTCCCGGAACATCCCCACCGCGCTCTCGAACAACGTCTCCGCTAGCTCGGGAGGAGCGGCCCGGGTAAAGCTGGGACGGCGGCCCTTGCGAGTATCGGCGTACAGGGTGAATTGGCTCACAACAAGAAGCTCGGCCCCGGTTTCGAGGGCCGAGCGGTTGAATCTATCCTGCTCGTCGGCGAAGATCCGCAGGTTGACGGTCTTGCTTACTAGATAGCGGGCGTCCTCTTCGGAGTCGTCACTGGAGATGCCCAGGAGTACGAGCAGACCGGGGCCTATCGAGCCTACGACCTGGTCGTCGACGGTTACGGAGCCGTCCGAGACCCTCTGGACCAGCGCCCTCACGCGCTAGTCGCTCTTGGGCGTGGCTGCTGCGGTCTTCGACTTGGCGTCCGACTTGGGCTTTGACTGAGTCTCCGCCTTGGTCTCGGACTTGGAAGTGCTTTCGGACTTAGAGTCGGCGCCCGAGTCCGACTCGTCTTTCTTCTTGGACGAGTCGGCATCCGCTGCGCTGCCGACTCGAGAGCCCTTGCCGTAGTCGTTCACGTAGAACCCGCTGCCCTTGAACACGACAGGGACGGCATGGAATACGCGGTTGGCGCCGTTCATGCAGACCGGGCAAGTGGCGACCGGCTCGGACGAGAAGCTCTGCCTCATCTCAAACCGGTTATGGCACGACTTGCACTCGTATTCGTACGTCGGCAAACGGCTCACCTTTCGCACATAAACAATAGCAGTCATGCGCCACGACTGCTAGAGCCAATCTAGCATCCGTGTCATTCCACTGTCAAGCTGGCGGGCGTCTACGTAGCGCTGATGGCGCGCTCCAGGCCGTTCCGCCAGGCGTCGGCCAGCGCCTCAAGGGACGCGTCGACGAGACCGGGAATGGTCATCGAGGTCCCACCGGTGGCACCCAGCGTCACCCAGGGCACTCCCTCCTCCCGGCACATCTCCTCCACCGCGTCCACGTCCGACGGGGCGACCGATACGACGATCCGTGACTGGCCCTCCCCGAACAGGGCCGCGTCCCAGCGCCCGGTCAACGGCAACTCGCCGACGAACCCCCGGGCTCCAGCGATACAACACTCCGCCAGCGCAACGGCCAGTCCTCCATCAGAGCAGTCGTGCGCCGACCGGACGAGTCGGTCTCGGACCAGCCGACGGCAGACCCGCTGGACCGCGGTCTCCAGCTCAAGGTCGATGCTCGGCTGGCCCGCCACCAGCCCATGGACCAGCTCCAGATACTCGGCTCCAGCCAGCTCGGAGGCCTCTCCGTGGACGCCTGAGCGTCCCAGCAGCACGACGATGTCTCCAGCATCCCGGAACCCTACCCCAACGTGGAGGCGAGCGTCCTCCAGCAGGCCAACAGCCCCTATAACGGGCGTTGGATAGATGCCGACTCCCTGCGTCTCGTTGTACAGACTCACGTTGCCGCTAACGATGGGTGCCCCCAGCGCCTCGCTGGCGCGGGCCATGCCTTTGATGCACTCCTCCAGCTGGTAGTAGACGTCGGGCCGCTCCGGGTTACCGAAGTTGAGACAGTCTGTCAGCGCCACCGGCTCCGCCCCGGTACACGAGACGTTTCGACAGGCCTCCGCCACGGCTATCATCCCGCCGACATAGGGGTCGAGGTAGCAGTATCGCCCGTTGCCGTCGGTGGCCAGAGCGAGTCCCTTCCCGCTCCCCTTGATCCGCAGCACGGCCGCGTCGCCGCCCGGCGTCGCCAGCGTATTGGTCTGGACCTGATGGTCGTACTGACGGTAGACCCACTCCCTGCTGGCGATGTTGGGCGCCGCCAGCAGCCTCAACAGGAGGTCCTCGGGGGACTCCCGGGGCAGCTCGATACGGTCCAGGTCGTAGTCCTGAAGCCCTTGAAGCAACGCGGGCTTGACCCCCTGGAGCCGGTACAGCGGCGGGTCCGTGAGAAGCCGGACCGATAGCTCCCCGACGACCCGCCCTTCGTCCAGCACCCGGGCGATGCCATCGTCGGTTACCCTGCCGATGACCGTGGAGTCCAGGTCCCACTTGTCGAAGACGGCCTTCACCTCGTCTTCCCGGCCCTCTTTGACGACGACCAGCATCCGCTCCTGCGACTCCGAGAGCATCACCTCATAGGGGTCCATCCCCTCGTCACGACGCGGGACCAGGGCGACGTCGATCTCCACGCCCGAGCCGGCGTTGGAAGCCGCCTCAACCGCGGCGCTGGTAAGCCCGGCGGCCCCCAGGTCCTGGACGCCAACGACGCACTCGAGGCCTGCCACCTCCAGGCACGCCTCTATGAGGACCTTCTCCAGGAAGGGGTTGCCCACCTGCACGGTAGGGCGTAGCTCCCTCTCCTCCTCAAAGGTGCGGGACGCGAGTCCCGATGCTCCGTGGATCCCATCGCGTCCCGTGTCCGCACCCACCAGCATAAGCAGGTTTCCCGGCCCGCCGGTCGTCGATAGGACCATGTCCTCGATACGCAAGACGCCCACGCACATGGCGTTGACGAGGGGATTTCCGGAGTATGAGCTGGAGAAAAATATCTCGCCCCCCACGTCCGGGACGCCGATGCAGTTGCCGTAGCCCGATATGCCAGCCACGACACCGCCGAACAGGTAGCGGTTCCGGGGCTCGGTCAGCGGGCCGAAGCGCAGCGAGTTGAGGAGCGCGACGGGCCTCGCCCCCATGGCGAAGATGTCTCGGACGATGCCGCCCACGCCGGTCGCGGCGCCCTCATAGGGCTCGATGGCCGAGGGATGGTTGTGAGACTCGATCTTGAACACGACGGCGAGGCCGTCTCCGATATCCACGACGCCCGCGTTCTCGGCTCCCTGCTCCACAAGCACCCGGCTGTTCTTGGTCGCCAGCATCGCAAGCAGGGGTTTGGAGTGCTTGTAACCGCAGTGCTCGCTCCAGAGCGACCCGAAGAGGCCAAGCTCGAGGCGGTTGGGTTCCCTTCCGAGGCGTTCGACGATCGCCTCGTACTCCCGATCGGAGAGGGCCAGCTCGTCTAGCGTTTCTTTGGATACAGTCATGTCCCTTAGCTTTCAGCGGTCAGCTGTCAGCCCTCTAGCTGTATTTACGAGCAAGATCGGCATGTTTTAAATCTGTTTTTTGGACTCACTGCCGCCCTATCGTGATCAGCGCGACACCGCCGACTACCAGCATGGCGCCGGCGACGGTGCGCCAGGTCAACCTCTCCAGCCGCCGCAGGAACAGGTGCGCCAGTAGTAAAGACACCAGGGGACTCGTCCCCACCAGCGGCGCCACCAGCACCACCGGAGCCCTGCTCAGGGCAAGGAACCAAAAGCTCACCCCCCAGGTCGAGGCACAGCCCGCCAGGGCCACCATGGCCCACGCGCGCCGGGGCACGTGTGGCGCGTCCGCGACGGCGTCCCGGTGGAACAGGGCCACAACCATCCCGGCACCCAGCACCAGTGAGAAGGCCGCCCCCACCATTGGCGACGAGTAGTCGTCCACGATCTTGCGGCCCACCAGGGCCACGGACCCGTAGCTGGCCGCCGCACCGAGGGCCGCCAAATACCCCAGGACCATGCGCCGTCTGGCGGTCCGGGTCTCGATCATCTCTGGCTCAGCACCAGTGCCAGCCCTCCGATTATGAAGACTGTCCCGAGAAAGATTGGAACGTTGATGCTCTCGCCACCTACGGTTATGGCGAGAGCCATGGCGAACAGCGGGGATGCCCCGATAATGGGAGTCGCCCTGGACACCCCTACCAGGCTCACACCGGTGTAGTTGAGCAAGCGTCCCAAGGGAAAGTTGATGGCCGCCGAGAGCAGGAACCAGACGAAGGCGAAGCTACTCAGGGCGAAGATCTCGTCGAAATGAAAGGCAAGAGCCAGGCCCATGGCGACGATGCTGCCGACGATCAGTGAGGCCAGAGTCCCGGTGGTGGAGCGCATATGCTCCAGCCCCAGGCGGGCGAAGATGGCGCTCGAGCCGAAGCCCAGGGCCGCCGAAAGACCGAGAGCGACCTCTAACACCCGGCTGACGCCCTCACGGTACCGGCACCCACGACCTTATCATCGACTCGAAGATGAACGCGCCGTCGGTGCCGCCAATCGAAGCCTCCGAGCACCGCTCGGGGTGCGGCATCATCCCCAAGACGTTTCCCTCGGCGTTGATAACGCCGGCGATGTTCCTCAGCGAGCCGTTGGGATTGGCCTCGTCGGTCACGTCCCCATCGGCCGAGCAGTAGCGGAAAGCGACGCGCCCTTCGGACTCGAGTGTCTCGATGGTGGCCGGGTCGGCGAAATAGTTCCCCTCACCGTGGGAGATAGGGACACGGAGCACCCGGCCTTCGGCGGCGGCGTTCGTGAAGGCCGTCGAGCCGTTCTCGACACGGATGTTCGCCCACTGGCACCGGAACTGCAGGTGGGAGTTCCGCATCAGCACACCGGGCAGCAGGCCGGCCTCACACAGTATCTGGAACCCGTTGCAGATGCCGAGGACGAGCTTCCCCTGGGCCGCGAACTCCTCCACGGCCCTCATCACTGGCGAGAAGCGCGCAATAGCGCCCGCGCGCAGGTAGTCGCCGTAGGAGAAGCCGCCGGGCAGGACCACACAGTCATACGGCGAAAGATCGGTCTCCTTGTGCCAGACGTAATCGACCGGCTGATGGAAGACCTCCTTGAGAACGTGGAAGCAGTCGCGGTCACTCCACGTCCCGGGGAACACCAGCACCCCGAATCTCATCCGCCGGTCATCCTGTCATCGCCTTAAGCAGCTCCATGACGACGGCGCTGACGTCGGCGCCCTGGGCCCTGCCCTTGAGCTGGGGCATGACCCGGCCCATCACCTTGCCCATGTCGGCCGGACCGCCCGCGCCGGTCTCCTCGATGGCCTGGGTGACCAGACCGGCGATCTCGTCGCGGGAGAGCTGCTCAGGCAGGTACTCGAGGAGGACGGCCATCTCCGCCCGCTCCTGATCGACAAGGTCCTGGCGGCCGACCTGAGCAAAGGCGTCGATGCTGTCGCGCCGTTGTTTCACCTGCCGGCTTAGCACCTGGAGGACGCCGTCGTCGTCCAGGTCCTTCTGGGCCGCTATCTCCTCATTCCTGATCTCGGAACGCACCAGGCGTATCACCGAACGGCGCAGGGTGTCGCCGGCGCGCACCGCGTCCTTCAGATCCTCTTCGAGCCTAGTCTTCAGCGACATTCTCACCTTGAACCTATTTCAAAACCCTCACTCCCTTGGCAAGGGAGAGGGTAAGAATAAATCTGGGGGATACCCCCAGGCCCCCACCAGAGTCCCGAATAGTCGGGACTCTGGACTCCCCCATGAACTACTTTTGAAACGACTTCCTCCCAGACGGAGGACGGTTCATGGTTCGACAGGCTCACCACGAACGGGAATAGTACCGCCCGTCCTGGAACGGGAACGATACCGCCCGTCCTGAGTATAGAGACCGCCTTTTTCGAGTGTCAAGGAAGCGGGTCACAGACTTGACGACGCCTTCTCAATCGAGGCCAGGGTACGCTCCCTGCCCAGGACCTCCATCGTCTGAAACAGGGGCGGCGCCACTCGGAGTCCGGTCGTCGCGATGCGTAGCGACCCGAATAGCTGGCCGGTCTTGACACCCAGCTCCTCCGCCAGGGGTCTCAGCACACCCTCGATGGGCTCCGCGTCAAAAGAGTCCAGGGTCGAGAGACCCGCCAGCGCGGCCTCCAGGCCTCTTCGGGTCCCGTCGGCATCCATGCCTTTCTGGATGAGCTCAGCCTCGTCGTAGTCGAGCTCGTCCCGGAAGAAGAAGGCGACCAGCGGGGCGGCGTCGGTCAGGGTCTTGATCCTCTCCTGGATGAGAGGGACTATCTTCAGCAGGTAAGCCCTGTCAGGCAAGTCCGGGACTTGGGGGGGCGGGAACCGGCGCCAATGGTCCAGCAGGATGTCGGCCAGGCCCTGGTGACTCATCTCTCGGAGATAGACGCCGTTCATCCAGTCGAGCTTGTCCGTGCTGAAGATGGCGCCGGCCTTACCGACGCGGTCCAGGTCGAAATGCTCGATAAGCTCAGCTGCCGACAGGAGCTCGGTCTTATCGTCGAGCGACCAGCCGAGCAGCGTCAGGAAATTGACCATCGCCTCGGGCAGGTAGCCCATCTTTCGGTACTCCAGAACGGACGTGGCGCCGTGGCGCTTGCTCAGCTTGGACCGGTCTGGGGCGAGGATGATGGGCAGATGCGCGAACTTCGGCGGGTCCCAGCCCAGCGCGCCGTATAGCTGGACGTGCCTGGGAGCGCTCGAGAGCCACTCCTCGGCCCGCATGACGTGGCTGATCTCCATCAGGTGATCGTCCACCACGTTGGCGAGGTGGTAGGTGGGAAACCCGTCGGACTTGAGCATCACGAAGTCGTCGACCAGCCGGTTCTCGAAGGAGACGTCTCCGCGCACAAGGTCAACTACGGTGGTAGTGCCGTCGAGGGGCATCTTGAACCGGACCACCGGTGTTATGCCGGAGTCCTCGCGCTCCCGGCTCTCTTCGTCGGTCAGGTCACGGCAACGCCTGTCGTATCCGGCGGTGTCTTTGCGTGCGGCCTTTTCCTTACGCATCTCGGCCAGCCGCTCGGTGGAGCAGTAGCACCGGTATGCGGTAGCCCGCTCCAGGAGACGGTCGGCCGCCTCACGGTAGAAGGGCAACCGCTCCGACTGCGTATACGGTCCGTAAGGGCCTCCGATGTCGGGACCCTCGTCCCAGTCCACGCCGAGCCAACGCAGGGCCTCAAGCTGCCCTTCCACGGCGCCCTCGACCTTCCGCGCCTGGTCCGTGTCCTCTATACGGATGACAAAGGAGCCGCCGTGGTGACGTGCGAACAGCCAGTTGAAGATGGCCGTGCGAATGTTGCCGACGTGCGGCTCGCCGGTGGGACTGGGCGGGTAGCGGACGCGTACTTTCTGTGTCATTACTGCGGGGCCATTCTATCACGGAGCCGGTCCGATCCCGGACGGGAGCGGGCTGCTAGCCGCCTATACGATGACCTTGACCACAGGGAGGCTAACTGATACATTGTCTCTCTAATTCCAGCCAGACCGCGTCTTACCGCACAGACAACTGAGACTGAGTATCATGACGCAGACCAGGACAGGCCGTCCAGACCTCCAGGCTGTTCTCGAGGACCGGGGCTATCGGATGACCGGGCCGCGGCGCGACCTCATCGCCCTTCTCGACGGGAAGGAGGAGGGCTTCAGCGCGGAGGAGGTCTCCGCCGAGCTGCCGGGAGTGGGCCGGGCCACGGTCTATCGGACCATCAAACTCCTGCTGGAGGCCGGGCTGGTGTGCAAGCTGGCCCTCCCTGACGGCGCCCCCAGGTACAGCCTCGCCCGCGTCGAGCACCACCACCACACCCTCTGCGTCAGGTGCGGAACGGTGGGCGAGTTCAGGGACGCCACCATCGAGAGGCTCCTGCGGACCGTGGGCAGCGACATCGCCGACCGGATCGTCGGTCACCGCATGGAGTTCTACATCATCTGCCGGGAGTGCCTCGCCGCGTAGGCCTCTAGCCCGGCTTCACCGTGACACCGAGACCATGACAGCTTGCGCCCTAATGAGACAAAGTATCAATAACTTCGGCCCTGGAGCTCGCCGACGTGAGTGAGTGGGTCTACGCGCTGACCAGCGCGGCCATCATCAGCGCCATATCGCTGGTCGGCGTCATCACGCTCATGGTCGGCGTGGAGCGGCTGGACCGCGTCATCCCACTACTGATCAGCCTGGCGGTGGGCGGCCTCTTCGGCGACGCGCTGATACATCTGTTGCCGGAGGCCTTCGAGGAGTCGACCTCGGCCCCTCTGACCTCCCTGTATACCATCATCGGAGTCCTCGTATTCTTCGCGCTGGAGCGCTATCTCCACTGGCACCACGAGCACCGCGCCCATTCGCTCAACCCGGTGCATCCCGTAGCGTACGTTAACCTCGTCTCGGACGGGGTGCACAATTTCCTGGACGGCCTGATCATCGGCGCCAGCTACCTTGTAAGCGTGCCGATCGGCATAACGACCACCCTCGCAGTCGCCCTCCACGAGATACCCCAGGAGCAGGGAGATTTCGGCATACTCGTCCACGCCGGCTTCAGTCCCAGGCGAGCTCTAGTAATGAACTTCCTGTCGGGTATCCTCGCACTTGTAGGCGTGGCGATCTCTCTAGTCATCGGACCCAGTGTCGAGAGCTATACGGTGTTCATGGTGCCGCTGACCGCCGGGGGCTTCATCTATATCGCGGGCTCGGACCTGATTCCCGAGCTGAACCGGGAACACGGGGCGCGAGGGTCCGTGGCCCAGTTCGCCATGGTGGTGGCCGCCATTGGGATGATGTTCCTGCTGCTGCTGATAGATTAAGGGACGGCAGGTTCTAGTAGAGTGTCGAAAAACCCCCTCGACGCTCCCCTGACTCCCTTCTGGACAGAAAGAGGGAAGAATTTGTATCTGAGGGACACCCTCAGACTCCCGGCAAAGGGGCTCTGCCCCTCTGCACACCCCTTTTTCATCAGTCAGTTGGTAGCCGACCTCTGGCTCCTGGGATTCTGGATGAGACAAGGCTCCGCCCTCGTAGGGGCGGGTTTGAAACCCGCCCCTACACGGTACGAGGGAGAGCCCGTCCAATCTCAGCGTCACGCGAGAGAGGCCGGTCCTAACCCGTCCAGAAGAGCCTGCAGCTCGGCGGGGAGCGGGGATGTGAACTCGGCGTACTCGCCCGAGGAAGGCAGCAGGAAGCCCAGCAGGTGCGCGTGGAGGAAGTGGCGCTCCAGGCCAGGGTGCCGCGTTCCATAGGTGGAGTCGCCCACCAGCGGGTGTCCGATGGAAGCGAAGTGGACGCGGACCTGGTGGGTCCTTCCCGTCGTGGGTCTCACCTCCACCAGCGAGTGGGCCTTGTAGTAGCGCTCGACACGATACCTGGTCACGGCCTCCCTACCACCGGAGACGATGGCCATGCGCTTGCGATTGGAGCGGTCCCGTCCAATCGCAGCGTCGATCACCGCCTCGCGCTGCGAGAGCCGGCCGCGCGTCAGGGCCAGATATCCCTTGGTAAAGCCGCGAGCACGGATCTGCTCCGACAGCTGCGACTGAGCCCGCTCGTTCTTGGCGACGACGATAAGCCCTGAGGTATCCTTGTCGAGCCGATGGACGATGCCCGGCCGGAGCGTCCCACCGATGCCCTGCAGGTCGGGGCACATGGCCAGCACGGCATTGGCCAGTGTCTCGTCCGGGTGTCCAGGACCCGGATGGACCGTCAGGCCGGCCGGTTTGTCGATCACGACGACGTCGTCGTCCTGGTAGGTCACGTCCAGCGGTATGTCTTGAGGCTGCAGATGGCTTTCGACTGGGTCTGGAATCGTGATGGCGACGCGCTGACCGCCCCGCAGCCTCGTGGCCGGCTTGGTCTCGACACCGTCCACGGTGACGTTGCCCTGGGCGATCAGACGGTGAAGCCGAGAGCGCGACAGATCGGGCACACGGTCGACTACGAACCTGTCCAGCCGCCTGGCGTCCGCATCGACGACCAGCGTCAGAACGCGGGTCACGGACCGTCTTCGCTGGGCTCCTCGGGGTCGCGGACAGGGGACGAAGGCGACGCCTGCTCTGCGAAAACCAGTATGCCCACCAGAATGAACATACCGACGACTATCGAGGAGTCGGCCACGTTGAAGACCGGCCACCAGGCCACGTCTATGAAGTCCACCACGGACCCGGAGCTCAGCCTGTCTATAAGGTTGCCCAGCGCCCCTCCCATCTGCAGTCCGATGGCCAGCCGCAGTATGGGCCTGGGGGCCGCGTGAGTCCGATAGAAGTAGACCAGGAAGCCTATAGCAATGAGAGAGGCCACGACCAGGGCCGGCGTAGCGTTGGTGAAAAACCCGAACGCCGCTCCACTGTTGGTGACATGGGTGAACCGGAAAGCGCCGTCAGAAGGCCACGATTGGCCATAGGGCAGGAACGTCTTGATGAGCTGCTTGCTGACCTGGTCCAGCAGGAACACCGCGGGGATGGTCAGCATCAAGACCCGATCTCTGTACCAGGCGAATCTCTGCTCTGCAGGCGGCGAGGAGGCGTCTTCGTGCGCCCGCAGGTCGTGATCGTCGCTCATGTGGCTCCAGGCCGGACTTGCTCGGAGTAGACACGCTGTGAACCCCACTATCAGCAAGGATAGCACAGGCTTGAGTCCAGCGGGACACCCCCGATTCGCCCATGTGCGTGGCTGAACGGCGACCTTGACAGATGCGTAATAGCATTGTAAACTTACGTGTAAGGCCCTAATACTGATACGTGGAGGATGCCGATGTCAGAAGAGAACAAGAACCGCCGAGAAAAGATGGTGGAGGATGTCGAGACGCTGGTCGACGAGGTCAACAAGGCCGTACGTGTCGTGGTCGTTCGCGGCTCGGAGGCGGCAGAGTCCGTTGGGGAAAACGTGCGGGACACGATAAAGCAGACGCTGAAAGGCGTCCGGGCAGCCAGGGACAGTGTCGTGATGGTCAGGGTCAATAAGGAGAGCCTGGAGAAGATGGACGAGCTGGTCGAGGCCGGTATAGTCAACAGCCGGTCGGAGGCGGCGGCGTTCCTGATAGCCGAGGGGATCAAGGCCCGGCAGGGGCTCTTCGATAAGATTTCGTCGAAGATCGATGAGATCAGAGAGGCGAAAGAGGAGCTACGTAAGCTTCTGGACGAGGAGGACCCTCCACCGGCCTAGGGGCCGCCCGCTAGTGTCCCGCCTTGAGGTAAAGTACCAGGCGACCGATCGATGAGATGCAGTGCGTACCGCCTCAGCGGGATGAAGCGGAACGGGCGAATGGGCTTCGACCGGCCCTACTTACGAGGAAAAAGGCTAGCATAGTGGACCCCACCGGCGCGGGCGACCACCTGCTGTTCGCTCTGGGTCGAAATCCGGATGGGACCTACGTCTGGATGGTCGGATGACGGGGACCGGCCGAGGACATCGCCCTCCGTCGTCACTCCGAGGCCAAGCACCGTGCGGTTGGCGTAGGCGAAGTCGCAGATGACCTTTAAGACGGTATTGAAAATGCCCGCCTGCTTAGGCGGGCATTTCCGGGGTTAATGCGCGGATCGCATGGGGTTAGAGGAGCTAGGCTTTCTTACTTGGGACTAAAACACGCTGACCAAAATCCCAGATGCCTTGTTAAACAGGCCGATGACATCGGCCTTCAAGGCTTCAGACATCAAGTGGGCGACACTTCGCCACCCGACTTTCTCCATGACTGCACCTAGAATGCGGGGAACCTTCGAAAATAGTCCCTGCTTTGGCTTACTTGAGCCTTTTCCACTTCTCGACTTGGGCCTACCTCTTTTGATTCGCCCAGGACTTCCTGGGTCGGGCCCTTTCAGATCTACCTGCTTCTCATGTCCTTCCGTTTTGGAAGACTCAACATCAAACTCAAGGCAAAATCTTACGGACCCGCGGAACCGCAACGTCTACGGCCGCGGGGCGGCATAAATGATCATGCTGCTCTCCTTTTTGGGGTTTTGTAATTGTTAAGATGCTATTGTCCCACCACTGACTTACACGAGGCCGCTTTCTAACGCCAACCCTCCTTCCCACGACCCGTGGTCCTGTACTAATATTTTACCAATGCTTCTTCGT
>JADFHV010000250.1 GCA_022566975.1 Chloroflexota bacterium | reverse complement strand
CGGCGCAGCTTGGCATCGTCGTGGACCTCTTCGACTCTCCCGAGGCGGCACGGGCATCTCTGCAGCGGTCTATGGACGACCTCGCCGGGTTACAAGGGCAGGACCTGCAAGGGGTCATCATCAGCAGATTCGAGCGTTCGGAGCTACCGGACCTGGGCTCGGATGCCATGACGGGCAGGATCGACCAACGGTTCGTCGGCCTCCAGGTGGAGTCCAGCGGGACCTTCGTCGTATGGGTCAGGGGGCCACTCGTGGCGAGAGTCCTGGTGATGACGCTGGGGCTCCGTGACCTGAGCGTCGCGACCGAGGAGCTGGCCAGACGAATGGACCGGCGCATTGCCAGGGTGCGGGCGGGGGAGCTATCGGCGACCCCCATCGTTCCTACCCCGACCCCCGCGGTGGCGGTCGGCGCGCCGGGAGCGGGCCCCCTCGCTCAGGGCTTTGACCTCGCCGCTATGCTTCTACGGCCGGACGATCTGTCGGCGGACGCCGAGACAGTAGCCGAGGGCTTCCTGGACTCGCCCGAGGGCATCGTGGTATACCAGAGGGCGATCGACCCGGTTGGACGGTCTATGGAGGTGGGCGCGCCTGCTCTCCTCGAAGTTATGCAGACGGTAACACTGCAGCCGTCAGCGCTGGAGGCTCAGGCCCCGATTCGTTTGCTCCAGACCATGAGCCTGACGGTGTTCAAGGAGCTTGTCGGCAGGAGCCTTGTGCAGAGCCTTGGGGAGCAGAGCGGAGCGGCCGCCCTGGACGACCTGACGGTGGACAGGATGGATGCGGCGACGATCGGCGACGGGTCTGCACTTTTCACTATGAGGCTCGAGACGGTGGTCTCGGACTTCGATTTCCTCATGCTCTTCTTTTACAGCGGGCGCATCTCCGTCCAGTTCGTCGTTACCGGCACGTCCGGCGCACTCGTCCCTGACGACCTGCTCTCGCTGGCCGGGACCATCGCGGAGAGAGTGAGAGCAAACTCCCCATGACGCGGCCGCGGTCCCGGCACCACGCCAGGTCACGTAGAGCTTGTTTCAAAGTAGCTTAAGGGGGAGACCAGAGCCCCGAATAGTCGGGACTCTGGTGGGGGTCTGGGAGCCTGCCCTGAGCATCGCCGAAGGGGTAACCCCCAGATTCATTCCTATCCCCTCTCCTTTGGCAAGAGAGAAGGGGACAAAGGGGGTGAGGGGTTTTGAAATTAGGTTAGTACTCTCCCGACCGACGATAACGGCAACAGCGTGTGCAGATCGACAATCGTCCCCGGTATTCGATGACGAATGGATAAGACGCCCATAGACCTCCTCAAGTCTCACTTCGGCTACGTGGCCTTTCGTCCGCTGCAAGAGGAGATAATCGCGGCCGTACTGGCCCGCAAAGACACCGTTGTGCTGATGCCCACCGGAGGCGGCAAGTCGCTGTGTTACCAGCTACCCGCGCTCTGTTTCGACGGCCTGACGCTCGTGGTGTCCCCGCTAATCGCCCTGATGAAGGACCAGGTCGACGCCCTCAAGGCCAACGGTATCGCATCGGAGTTCATCAATAGCTCGCTCCACCCTCGGGAAGTCGCCCGCGTCCAGGCTCAGGCAGCCGGCGGACTCCTGAAGATTCTGTATCTCGCACCCGAGCGATTAGCGCTCTCGCGATTCCGGAGCTTCCTCCGCACCATCACCGTCAGCCTGATCGCGATCGACGAGGCCCACTGCATCTCGGAATGGGGACACGACTTCCGTCCGGACTACCGGGACCTGAGGGTCCTGCGCCGCGACTTTCCCTCTGTTCCCATCATCGCCCTCACTGCAACGGCGACGGAAAGAGTGCGCGACGATATAGTCACCCAGCTGGCCTTGCCGGAGGCCGAGACCTTTATATCAAGCTTCAACCGCCCCAACCTGACCTACAAGGTCCAACCGAAACGAAACGCCTTCGATACCCTCCTCAGGCTATTGCGACGCTACCACGGGGAGCCCGCGATCATATATCGCTTCTCCAGGAAAGACACCGAAGAGCTGGCGGCAAGCCTGGTAGACGAGGGCCTGAACGCGCTGCCCTACCACGCGGGTCTCGACGGCTCCTTACGCAATCAGACGCAGGAGAGGTTTAGTCGTGACGAAGTGCCCATCATCGTCGCGACTATAGCCTTCGGGATGGGTATAGATAAGCCCGACATCCGCCTGATCGTTCACTACGATATGCCCAAGACCATCGAGGGCTACTACCAGGAGACCGGCCGCGCGGGCCGGGACGCCCTGCCGAGCGAGTGCGTGCTCTTCTACTCATACTCGGACAAGTTCAAGCACGACTTTTTCATAAACAAGATCGAGGACGACGTTCGGCGGGAGAGCTCCCAGGAGAAGCTGAGGCAGGTGGTCCAGTACGGCGAGCTCCAGACGTGTCGTCGACGTTTCCTGCTGGAGTATTTCGGCGAGGAGTGGGAGGCGGGTAGCTGCGGCGCGTGCGACGTGTGTCTCGCTCCGAGGGACGAGATCGACGCGACGGAGATCGCGCGGAAGGTGCTTTCAGCCGTGGTCCGTGTGGGCCAGCGTTTCGGCGCAGGTCACGTTAGTGAGGTGCTCCGCGGGGCGAAGACGCAGCGGGTCCTGCGCCTGGGCCATGCCCAGCTCACGGTGTATGGCATCGTTCGCGACCTCGACGACTTCGATCTGAAGGACCTGATGGCCCACCTGGTGACGAGAGGGCTGCTCCAGAGGAACGGGACCGAGCGTCCAACGCTCTCGGTCACTCAGGCGGGCTGGGCCTTCCTCAAGAATGGCGAGCACCTGACGCTTCCCGACCCAAGACGTGGGGCCGAAGACGGCGAGACACAAGACTCTCGGGAACCCGCATACGATCGTGGCCTTTTCGACGACCTGCGCCTGCTGCGCAACGGGATCGCACGCGATGAAGACGTGCCTCCCTACGTGATATTCGGCAACGCGGCCCTAGAGCAGATGGCGACCTATTTCCCACAGAGCCCGGAAAGCTTCTCCCTCATCTCAGGGGTGGGCAAAGCCAAGCTGGCGCGCCTCGGCGAGCGATTCCTGTCGGTAATCCAGGACTACGCGCAGAGGAACGGGCTCGTGGAGCGCGAGATTCCCCGGCGTGGTAGGCGACGCCGTCTGGTGCAACGGCTGGGACCAACGTACGAAGAGACCAGGTCGCTGTTCTTGCAGGGGTTATCGCCCGAGGAGATCGCTGAGCGCCGGCAGTTGTCAGGCCATACGATCATTGGTCACCTGGAACGGCTGGTCCAAGCAGGCGACGCCCTCGACCTAATGCACGCGATGCCACCGCCCGAGCGACTCAGGCGGATCGAGGCCGCGTTCCAGAGATCCGGCGATCTGAAACTCGTCCCCGTCAAGGAACTGCTCGGAGAGGACTTCTCCTACGAAGAGATCAGAGTGGTACGGATCGGCTTAAAACAGAGGTGGGCGCCTGAGCGCTGAAGGAGGGAGCCATGATCTCGATATTCGTAACAATCCAGCTCAAGCCGGGGTTTCGCGAGCAGTTTGCCGAGGCCAGCCTGGGCGACGCTCAGGGCTCGGTCAGAGACGAGCCCGGCTGCTTCCGGTTCGACATCCTGCATGACGACTCGGACCCCAACCGCTTCCACCTGTACGAGGTCTACACAGACCAGGCGGCGCTCGAAGCTCACAGGGAGACCCCGCACTACAAGAAGTGGAGGGCGACGGTGCAGGACTGGTTCGACGGCGAGCCACAGCGCGTGCCCATGACGACCGTCTTCCC
>JADFHV010000249.1 GCA_022566975.1 Chloroflexota bacterium | reverse complement strand
GGCAGGGCCACCGCCTTGATGATGGCCTCTCAAGGGGCCGTGGCGGTACTCGTCGGGAGGACCCGCTCGAAGCTGGACGCGGTCAAGGACGAGATAGGCGGCAACGGAGGGCGCGCCGAGGTGTTTGCCATGGACGTGGCCGATCACGCCGCCGTCCAGAGCATGGCACAGGCCGTCCTCGGCCAGTTCGGCCGTATCGACGTCTTGATCAACAACGCGGGTCACAGCTCGCCCCACCGCAGGCTGCTGACCACGACGCCCGACGAGATCCAGAGCGTCCTGGGCACGAACCTGGTCGGTACGATCTTCTGTAGCCAGGCTGTCATCCCTTCGATGCTGGAGGCCAAGCGGGGCACTATCATCAGCGTCTCTTCGATGGCGGGGGTCAGTCCCGGTCTTATCGGCGGCATGGTGTACAGCGCGGCCAAGGCGGCGATAATCAACTTCACGGGCTTCTTGAACTACGAGTTCAAGAACACAGGTATCAGGGCCAGTGTGGTCATACCCGGTGAGGTCGACACCCCGACACTTGACGCCCGCCCCGTGGTACCGTCCTCAGAGGCCCGCGCGACCATGGCGACGGCCGAAGACGCCGCGGAGGCCATATTGCTGATTGCCGGGCTTCCCGACCGAACGACCATACCGGAGCTGAGGCTGAGGCCGACCCACCTGAGGGACCTGGCCGCTGAAGAGGGCGTGGCCTAGTTGGAGCCCCACCCCTGTTGTAACCCGCCCGCGTTTCTCAGTCCAGTTGCTTGGTGAGCCACTTCCGCAGGACGGCGAAGAATTCGGCGTGGGCGGCCTCTTCTAGCCACGGGTAGTGCCCGCAGCGCTCCCATTCCTGGTATTCGAGATGCGGGATATATGACCTCAGGTTGTCCCGTATCATGCCACCGGGATGGGGATCGACGGTGCCGTGCAACATGATGGCAGGCGCGTGGATGGCCGAGAAGGCTTGAGGATATGTGCCCTCGTCCTGTAGCCGGACCATGTCCTGCCAGGTCTCGTGGTGCCCGCGGGCGTCGTAGGACTCGATCTCCTGGCTGGTGTGGGTTAGGTCATACGAAAAAACGGGGAGGACCAGCTTGCCCATGGCGCCGAGGCGCTCGTCGGGGTCGGGGAGCTCGTCCGCGAGGGCTTCCAAGCGCTTCCGGAGGCTGTCGTCCATGCGTTGCCCTATGATTTCCTGCATACGGTCGCGGGACGCCGTATCGAAAGTACCGCAGCCGATCAGCACGAGAGCGCCCACGGTGTGGGGATGCGCCGCGGCGTAGGCGAGGGCTAGCATGGCGCCCCATGAGTGGCCCACCAGGGCCGGGCGGGTCGGGCCGCGGTAAGATTCCACCACGTCGTTGAGGTCTGCGATGTGCCGGGCAACCGTGAGCGGCTCGTCGCCGCGGCGGCGCTGTAGCGGCTCCAGCACCCTGAACGAGTCCGCCAGCTGACGCGCCACCGGGGCCATGTACCCCGCGGCGCCAGGGCCCCCGTGTAGGAGCACCACCGAGGGCCCGGAGGCCCCGTACTCGCGGACCTGTATGGAGGCCCCGTTGGAGACGCTACCGCCCATCGTTTCGCTGCATCTCGCGCACACGCTCCACGACCCTGGGCAACGTCTCGCCCGTAGGACCGCGTAGCACCACGTCGCAGAGCCCGGTGAGGGGCGTCTGGTTTGGGTTGGCCTCGATGAGGTGGCCTCCCCTCTGCTTTACGGTCTCGGGGAAGCTCGCCGCCGGATATACGGTGGCGGACGTGCCGGCCACTATCATGCAGTCGCACCGTGCCGTCTCCTCGAAGCAGACGTCGAGTACACCTCCTGGGATGGGCTCGCCGAACATCACGGTGTCGGACTTTACGAGGCCGCCACACCGGGGGCAAGTAGGCGGAGACTCCTCGACCGGGAAGTCGCTCCGGGGCCAGCGGGACTCGCACCCTATGCAGCGCAGCTTGGTCCGATTGCCGTGAATCTCCGCTACCCTCTTCGAGCCGGCGCGAAAGTGCAGGTTGTCGACGTTCTGTGTGATGGTCAGCTTGAGGAGGCCCATCTCCTCGAGCTCGGCCAGCGCGTAGTGGCCGGGATTGGGTTCGGCGCGGTCTATGGCCTCGCGGAACTCGGTCCGGGCCGGGTCGGCCTGCTCGTCTACCTGGCCCAGCCACCAGGCCGCCGGGTCCTCGAGGAACTGCTGGTAGCCGCGCATGCTCGGCTCGCCGAGCCTGGTCCAGAGGCCTCCCGGTCCCCTGAACGTGGGAATCCCGCTCTCCGTCGAGAGCCCGGCCCCTATCAGGGCTACGACGTAGCTCGAGTCAAGAAGGACCCTGGCGGCCGAATCGATGGCGTCTGCGAGGGCGCCGGTCATGAGGCGGCCTCAGGGGTGCCGGCCATGGTCATGGGCCGTATGCGGGCATCCTCTATGGTCAGTATGCTCATGCGGGAAAGGAATCGGTCGTCTATATGCTCTAAGTCGGTGGCGGTTATGAAGCACTGTTCGTAGGCGGAGGCCCGCTCCAGGACATGGGCGCGTCGGGATGTGTCGAGCTCGGACAGGACGTCGTCCAGCAGGACAATGGGTTCGTTGGCACGCTCCCGCGCCAGGTAGCCCGCCTCGGCCAGCCTCATGGCCAGGACGGCGGTGCGGGCCTGGCCCCTGGAGGCGAAGGCGCCGGCCTCCATATCGTTTACCCGGATCAGAAGGTCGTCCCTGTGTGGTCCGGAGAGGGTCGCGCCCTGGGCGACCTCCCTCTCGCTGCGGGCCTGTATCGAGTCGCGGAACGCCTCCGCAACCGCCTCGGCTCGGCCGTCCACGTCTATGGCGAAGCTGGGGAGGTAGACGAGCTCCAGTTGCTCTCCACCGCCAGTCAGCTCCTGATGAGTGGGGCTCGCGAGGTCTGAGAGCGTCCGTACGGTCCGCGAGCGCTCCGAGATTATGTACGAGCCCTCCCGGACCAACTCGTCGTCCCAGAACCCAAGCTCTTCGGCACTAGAGCGGCCCTCTCGGACCATCCTGAGAAGGTGGTTGCGCTGATAGACGACCCTCTGGTACCGCTGCAGTGCGCGGAGATACTCGCGGTCGAGCTGTGAGATGAGGATGTCCAGATAGCGTCGCCTGACCGTCGGTGAGCCGTAGACGAGCCCGAGGTCATCGGCGCTGAACATGACCGCCGTCACCTGCCCGACCAGGTCCGTGGCCCTGCGTGGCACGCCGTTCACCCTGATGCCCCTGCGCACCGTGGTGGCCGCGGCGGCCTCCGCCGAGTGTCCGGCATCTCCAGGGAAGGCCTGAAAGTCCAGCTGCACTCGCAGGTCTTCGGGGCCGCGCCGGACCGTCGCCGACACCTGTGCGTACGCCTCCTCCGGGGCGGCCTGCTGACGTATCAGCTCTCGGTCGGAGGAGACCCGCGGCGACTTGGCGATGGCAAGGATGTAGATGGCCTCCAGCAGGTTGCTCTTTCCCTGGCCGTTTTGGCCCTGGAAGAGGACCATGCCCGGCTGGAGGTCCAGGTCCAGGCGGCGATAGTTCCGGAAGTTAACGAGGTGGAGGTGCGTAAGGTAGATGGGACGGCCTCACGGAGAGCTCTGGCTCAGGGCCGCGACGATTGTAGCACGGGTAGGTGGCCGGCACCGGCCTCATGACCTGACACCAGAATGTTGTCCCACCCACACGCCCTGAATTTGAATCTGGGGGGGTACCCCCCTTCGGCGATGCTCAGGGCAGGCTCCCAGACCCCCTCGCAAGTCCCGACTAGT
>JADFHV010000248.1 GCA_022566975.1 Chloroflexota bacterium | reverse complement strand
ACGAGGACGAAGCCGCCCCGGCCATCGAATGCCCCGGCGGTGTTGGGCCTTCCGTCGTGGCCCGGCGCCGAGAGATCGACACCATGATTCTCGCCGTGGTTCCCGTGGCCGGAGGAGTCGTTTACGTCGCCCGCCAGCTTCCAGTGCCCAACCAGCGATTCGTCCTTCAAACTCGGCTCCCTTCTTCCCTGAGCGACACCGTCGAGAAGCGCCCTGGGCGGAACGCACCGCATGGGCGATTATATCGGACACGGTCTGGTCATGGGGCCTGTGCGCGCCTGAGATGGCCTAGGTCCTAAGTGGTCATCTGCGTGTCGGTGTATCCTGTTAGGCCAGACGGGACCCCGAATATCGGATGAGGAGGACTCGAATGAGCTGTGGTAGATACGAGAGCTCGCAAGTCCAGTACGACGTGGTGCTGGAAAAGAACGTTATGGTTACGATGAGCGACGGCGTCCGGCTGGCCACGGACGTATATCGCCCCGCCCTAGACGGCTCCGCCGTGGACGGTCGATTTCCCACAATCATCGAGCGGACACCCTACGACAACGGCAACATTCGCCTGACCAACGTCGGACGCCACTATGCGCGTCGTGGATACGTTTGCATCATGCAGGACGTGCGCGGCCGGGGCGAGTCCGACGGTGACTGGTTCTTTCTGCTGAACCCCAACGACGAAGCGAAAGACGGCCACGACACCCTGGCGTGGATCGTTCAGCAGCCGTGGTCCGACGGGCAGGTGGGGACCATCGGGTTGTCATATACCGGGGCCACTCAGCAGGCCCTGGCGGTTGCAGACTCCCCGGGCCTCAAAGCCCAGTTCATCATGGACTGCGGCTACAACTACCACACCCACACGATCCGTGCCGGCGGTGCCTTCACTACCGGTGTGTTGTTTCCATACGCCTTCCGCATGGCGCGGGACGGGAAAGAGGCCCAGCGCGACCCGATGGTGCGCCGTGCTCTGGTCGAGGCGTACCCCAACGTGTCCGAGTGGTTCAGCAGCCTGCCGTTGAAACGAGGAGGGTCCCCTCTCTCGGTGGCCCAGACCTACGAAGACATGCTCATAACGCTCGCCTCCAGAGGCGACTACGACGAGTTCTGGAAGAATCCCGCAGCCAATCTGGAAGAGCATATAGACAGCTACGCCGACGTGCCCGTGTTTCTGCTCACCTCATGGTACGGCCACCATGTCTGGGCTACTACGACCAAGTTCGTCGAGCTGCGCAAGCGTCTCAAGTCGCCGGTGCGCATGGTCGTCGGCACGTGGCTGCATGGCTACGATACGCTCCTGGAGTCGTGGTCGGGTGAGGTCGACTTTGGGGTGGACGCCATTCTGGACAACATAGAGGACCTCCGGTTGAAGTGGTTCGACCACTTTCTCAAGGGTATGCATACCGACGTCCTCGATGGCCCGCCGATGAGCATATTCATCATGGGAGGCGGGAGCGGGCGCTCCGACCTGTCGGGCCACATGCTTCACGGAGGTCACTGGAGACCAGAGGATGACTGGCCCCCGCGCGGGGCCGGGTTCGTGGACTATTTCCTCCAGCCGGAGGGTGGGCTCAGCACCGAAGGGCCGGTCCCTGAAGCTGCCCCCAGCCGGTATACTTTCGACCCTCGTGACCCGGTACCCACCTTGGGAGGCTGCATCCAAACCCCCGGGGTGGATGGCATCCTCTCCGGGGGCGCGCTCGACCAGCGCGGGAGGCCCGATCTCTTCTTTGCGTCCAAGGACAGTCTGCCGCTGGGCGCTCGGAGCGACGTGCTGGTCTTTGAGACGCCGCCCCTGGACCAGGACATCGAGGTAACCGGGCCGGTGGTAGTGCAGCTCTGGGCCTCTTCGTCGGCGCCCGATACCGATTTCACCGCCAAGCTGCTGGACGTCTATCCGCCCAACGAGGACTACCCCCTGGGTTTCGCCATGAACCTGTGTGACGGGATCATTCGAGCCCGCTATCGGAATAGCCGCGAGCGCGGCGAGCTCATGGAGCCGGGAGAGGTCTACTCCTTCACCATCGATCTACAGGCAACCGGCAACCTCTTCAAGCGCGGCCACCGCATCCGACTGGATATCTCCTCCAGCAACTTCCCTCACTTCGACGTCAACCCCAACACCGGCGCTCCGCTCTGGTCTTCCGGCGAGGTCAGGGTCGCCCACCAGGGCGTCTACCACGACAGCCGGTACCCGTCCCGAGCCGTGCTGCCGATCGTTCCCGCGGATAGGAGCGCCACGGTTAGTTCGTGACAGTTGGAGTGAGCCAGGCGGGAGGTGAACATGGCACGACCGATGGCCGGCAAAGTGGCGCTGGTAACGGGTGGTAGCTCAGGCATCGGCAGAGTCACGGCCCTGATGTTCGCCCGGGAAGGCGCCAGAGTGGTCATCCAGGACCTCGACGCCGCCGGTGGCGAGGAGACGGTGGCGGCCATCCGCGAGCTGGGAGTCGAGTCGCTCTTCGCACAAGGCGATGTGACGAACAGGGATGATGTTCAGAGCGTCGTCAGCCAGACGGTTGCCGCCTACGGACGTCTCGACTACGCCTTCAACAACGCCGCCTCGCTGGAGGGATACCGCTCCAAGATTCATGAGTACGACGAAGACGACTGGGACCATACGATTAACGTTCTCCTCAAGGGTGTCTGGCTGGGTATGAAATATCAGATCCGGCAGATGTTAGAGCAGGGCGGAGGAGCTATCGTCAATACCTCGTCAATAGCGGGAATCGTGGGTGGAAGAAACGGTTCGCGCGCGTACGTGGCGGCAAAGCACGGGGTCCTGGGCCTGACAAAGACGGCGGCGATCGAATATGGGCAGCAGGGCATCAGGATCAACGCGGTGTGCCCTGCCCAGATCCACACGCCCAGAATGGACCGAATCATGGAGATCGATCCCGAGTTCCTTGAGCGAGAGACGCCCAGGCACCCCGTCGGTCGGATCGGAGAGCCGCGGGAGGTTGCCGAAGCGGTCGTGTGGCTATGCTCGGATGCGGCGTCGTTCGTAACCGGGCATGCACTGGCAGTTGACGGCGGCTATCTGGCCCAATAGTCTTCTTGGTGATGTCGGGCCCTGCTGCCCACGGTCATATACACTCGGGAACAAGGAGGAGATCGCTATGGGCACCCATACTTTTGCTGCCACAGGGGATTCCATCATCACTCGACGTGTGTCCAACAGGACCGACAAAGCCTTTCTCGATATGGTCGAGCTGATTCGGGGCGCTGACAGCGCCTTCACGAACCTGGAGATCGTGACGCCAAAGGAACCCTGGATTCCGTCCACCGGGCCCCTTGGATCGAACCTGGGATCGCCGCCGTTTATCCTCGACGAGCTGAAGTGGATGGGCTTCGACCTCTACAGCGTCGCCAACAACCACTCGGTGGACTACACCTTCCTGGGGCTGGTCGACACCATGGACGCCCTGAAAGAGCGGGACCTGGTGTATGCGGGCGCCGGCACGACACTGGGTGAGGCCCGTCGTCCCGGCTACTTCGACAGTCCAGCCGGACGCGTGGGACTCATCGCCTGCGCGTCCACCTTCGATATAGGTGCCCAGGCGGCGGCCAGTCGCCCGGATATCGGAGGCCGGCCCGGCTTAAGCCCCATGCGCTACGAGACAGAGTATGTGGTCGACTCTCAACAACTTGCGGCCTTGCGGAATATCGACGAGGCCCTGGGCACGGACGCGGCGACGCGCCGATCTCGCGAATGGATGCCCAATCCGAATCCGGAGGCCTATCGATTCCT
>JADFHV010000247.1 GCA_022566975.1 Chloroflexota bacterium | reverse complement strand
GGTTATTCGACTCTCATCAAGGAGTTGCCGAAGGGGGCAGCATTTGAGGTAGAAGTCCAGGAGCCGGCGCAGAGGCCAGGCCGAGTGTTCAGGCTCGATGCGAAGCGCGCACCGCCTGGACGTAACGGTGTCGCTGAGTTGAAGGACGTAATTCTTGTAATCCTGCATAGCGTGTTTTGCAAGGAACTTGGGGCCTGTATGCGGTGAGTATAGTTTCGCCCGCCCACAGTGTCAATCCTGGTGCAAAGATGGATTGACTTGTTCAGGCATTCGTCGCATTATTAACGGCACTGAAACCCAAACTTACGCATCTTTAGATATGAAGGAGCTTACAAATGGAAACTAAGGTCACCGACGAAACTGCTCAGGCCGACTCAGAAATCGGCGACAGTCTACGTGAACGCCTTACGCAAGACGACTTCGCGGAGTTGCGATCAGATTTTGCGGCGAATCCTTCGTATCGCCTGATGCAGAATGCCGTCACGCAATACGATGTCAACGAGATTGCGCTGGACAGGTCAATCGTCACGGCAGCAAGCCATAGCTACTCGAATGTCTTGGATAGCTGGTCTCCGACAGACCAGGGCAATACTGGCCGCTGTTGGCTGTTCGCCGGCCTGAACCTGTTCCGCGTGGACACGATGAAGGCGCTGAACGTCAAGCAGTTCGAGTTCAGCCAGAACTACATGATGTTCTGGGACAAGATCGAGCGCGCCAACTTCGTCCTGGAGTCCGTCATCAGCACGGCGGACCGTCCCGTTGACGACCGCACGGTGGCATGGATTCTCGACACGCCGGTGCCGGACGCCGGCCAGTGGGACATGTTCATCAACCTGGTGAGGAAGTACGGCGTCGTCCCAAAGTCGGTCATGCCCGAGACGCAGAGCTCCGGCGCGACCATGCGCATGAACTCGATTCTGTACTACCAGATTCGCCAGGGCGCCATGAAGATTCGTGGCCTGTATGCGCAAGAAGCGGGCCTCGACGCCATGCGCGACGCCAAGAGCGAGACGCTGGGGGTGATCTACCGGGCGCTCTGCATCCACCTGGGCACGCCTCCGGCGAGCTTCGACTGGCAGTGGACCGACAAGGACGGCGGGTTCCATCGCGACGGCGAGGTCACGCCGCTGGAGTTTGCCGACAAGTACGTCACGACGCCCTTCGACGAGTACGTCTGCCTGGTCAACGACCCTCGCGAGAGCAGCCCCATGGGCCGGACCTTCACAATCGACTTCCTGGGCAACGTTGTTGGCGGCTCTTCCGTGACCTACCTGAACGTGGACATCGACGTCATGAAGGACGCCACGCAACGGCTATTGCTGGACGGCAAGGCCGTCTGGATGGGGTGCGACGTCGGCAAGCAGTACCAGAACGAGATCGGCGTGTGGGATGCCAATCTCTACGACTACCCCGGCGTCTATGACGCGGAGTTCTCGCTGGACAAGGCGGGCAGGCTGGACTATCACCAGACCCAGATGACCCACGCCATGCTCTTCACCGGAGTGGACGTCGCAGACGACGTGCCCAGGAGATGGCGGGTGGAGAACAGCTATGGCGACGAGGGGGGAGACAAGGGCTTCTTCCTGATGAACGACTCGTGGTTCGACGAGTACATGTTCGAGATCGCTGTACCCAGGAGCTACGTTCCCGCCGAGCTCCACGCGGCCCTGGAGCTGGAGCCCATCGTGCTGCCTCCCTGGGACCCGATGGGCGCCCTGGCGCGTATGTCGTAAGGGCCTACCGCCGCTTGCCCTGAGCCTGTCGAAGGGTGCCGTCCCGTACACGTAGTTGATCATAAGACCCTAGCAGGCTGCGGGAAAAGGGGTGTGCAGTCCCGACCCGTCGGGATTGCCGGGAGTCTGAGGGTGTCCCTCAAATAAAAAGTTTTCCCCCTTCCTGGCCAGGAAGGGGACGAGGGGAATGATCGTCCCGACCCGTCGGCTTTCAACATCCTACTAGGAGCCGCTGACCGATGGTAACAGTACCCGCCTTTCTCCTCAGGAGGCTCTATCTGAAGGGGAGCCTCAGGAACAATCAAAGCGGCTTCGAGTTCCAGCTCAGGAACCGCCTGGGCTCTGGATACGCGCACAAGCTCTGGCCGCTTACGGTCGACGGCGCCGAGGTGCCCCCGGAGAAGGCCGCTTTCGAACTGGAAGGCGCCGGTACGACCTTCGACGCCGTGTCCAGGGAGAGTACCTTCACCCTGGCCATGAACAAGACGATCACGATACGGGTCGAGGGCATCACCCTCGAGCCAGGCGCCAGAAAGATAGGCATGGGCTTCGACGTGCCGGGCCTGGGAACGCTGAGATTCGACTTCACGGACGTGGTGGCGGATGAGTGACCCGGCCCGCAGGGTCGCCGTCACCGGCGCGGCGGGTTACGTCGGCTCCTCGCTCATCAAGCGCCTGGAGCGCGAGGAAGCGGTCGAGAAGGTCCTGGCGCTCGACACCCGGCATCCAGAAAAACCGTTCGGTCCAAAGGTCCTGTTTCAGAAGCACGACGTTACAGCTCCCCTCGCCGACACCCTTGCCGAACACACCATCGACTCCATGGTCCACCTGGCGTTCGTCATCTGCCCGAGGGGTGGATCAGCCCGACGTGTGAATGTCGCGGGCACCTCAAACGTCCTTGAGGCATGTGCGCAGGCGGGCGTCGGGTACCTCCTGTACCTCAGCAGCACGACCGTGTACGGCGCCCACCCGGACAATCCTCTACAGCTTACGGAGGAGTCGCCGATCAGGCCTGTGAAGGGCTTCCGGTACGGGGAGCATAAGGCGGATGCCGAGAGGCTGTTGCGGACATTCGCCGAGCGGCATTCAGACGTGGCTGTGACCGTCCTCCGCGCCTGCCCGGTCATGGGACCCAACGCCGACAATTTCATATCGCGCGCCTTCTCCAAGCCATTCCTGGTGGCCGTGCGGGGCTATGACCCACCGGTGCAACTCCTGCATGAGGACGACCTGGCGTACATAATGGCCACCTGTCTTCTCCAGCGGGCCTCAGGCGTGTACAACGTCGCCGGCGACGGGGCGCTGCCCTGGAGCGAGATGGCGTCCCTGTTCGGCCGAAAACTGCTGGCGCTCCCGGCCCCCGGGCTCTACGGCCTTACCGCCCTGACCTGGGCTCTACGCCTGCAGAGCGACTCCCCAGCATGCGGCCTCGACTTCATCAGGTACCCTTGGACGGCCTGCACGGGGAAAATCGAGCGGGAGCTGGGTCTTCGGCCCCGGCACTCGGCCAGGGATGCGTTGATGGCGTTCGTGGATGCACAGCGTCGGGCCTGATGAAGCGACACGCTCCGCGGACTGGACGACTGTGGGTAGGGGCGCACCTATGTATGGGCCCTGGACGTGGGAGGCGCGCGCGTAGCCGGGAGGGCGGACACGCAGGTCCGCCCCTACGGGTTTTGTGTCATGGAACCCAAGGCGGTGGTTGGTACAGTCAACCTGGTGCGGCCGTGAGTAAAAAGGTCATCATAGACACGGACCCCGGAACCGATGACGCCATCGCGCTGATGATGGCGCTCCAAAGCCCCGATCTGGACGTGCTGGCCCTGACGACCGTCGGCGGCAACGCGGCGCTGAGGCACACGACTCGCAACGCGCTGCGGGTCCTGGAGTACATGGGCCGGGAGGACATCCCCGTCCTCAGGGGGGCCGCTCGCCCGCTGAAAGGCAAGTTCGCCTACGGCTACTACTACCACGGCCCCGCAGGGCTAACCGTGCGCCTGCCGCTGCCTGCTGGCCAACCGGAGAG
>JADFHV010000246.1 GCA_022566975.1 Chloroflexota bacterium | reverse complement strand
ACACCTCAGGCCCGACCTTCGACGGGTTGTGCGTCTCCTCGCCGACGCGCAGGTTGCTCTGGCCCCTGACCGTCTCCTGGCTCACGACCTTCGGCTGGAACCTGATCAGCGGCACGATGCCGTCGCGGGCGTCGATGAACCGGCGCCGCGTCTTGAGGTCGAACTTCACCTGGATCATGTCGTATCGGCTGATGGCGGTGACGATGGTGCCACGCCTGCGCCAGTTCAATATCCTCTGGGCCTTCTCCAGCACGACGTCTGCCGAGGGCCGAGCGCATGAAATTTCACCCGCCCACAGCGCCCATCAGCCTCTCCATGTTCCCGCCGACGATCATGTCCATCTGCTCTGCGCTCAGAAAGTCGCAGTAGCCGCGGATGTGCTCCAGGCTCTGGCGGTAGGTGTAATGGCGCAACACCATAGGAATGTCCGTCCCCCAGATCAGCCTGTCGGCGCCGATTCGGTCCACCAGCATCTCTAAGGCCGGCCGGACCTGCGGCATGGGGTAGTCCCAATCTCCGCCCAGGAATATCGCGAACAGGAGCTGCACGTTGAAGTTGGGGTTGTCGATGGGCGCCGCACTCAGGACCTCGTCGGGGATGGACAGGGTGTCTCCCTCCGCAAACAGTCGCCAGGCGAAGCCGTGAGTGAGCACGACCTTGACATCCGGATACCTCTCCGTCCACCGGCGGAGGACCCGCAGCGCGGCCAGATATCCGTCGAGGGCGCGGCCTCCCCCGGAGGTGAGCGATACGAAGCCGGGAGTGATGAAGACGGGGATGTTCAGCGCGGCCACGGCGTCCCAGTAGGGACGGAAGTCCGGGCCGTCCCAGTCCTCGGGCTGACCGTACAGAGTTACGTGGTCCGGCAGGAACTGGAGGCCGTGCAGTCCCATCCCGTTGATGGCCTCCTCCAGCTTTCGGACCGCGCCGTCGATGTCGGCCCGGATGGTCCACTCCTCGACGTGGGCCAGCCCCTGTAGCCGGTCCGGGAACCTGTTGCAGCAGTCGGCAATGAACTCGTTGCCTATGCTCAGATACGGCGTCCTGTGGAGCATGGCCATGTCGACGCCGGCGTAGTCCATCTCGGCGACAAGGCTCTCCGGATGGTAGGCCATGTCCACCACCGATGGGGGCATGTATTGCTTGACGTAGTCCTCGCCGTCCACCGTCCACTCGAAGCGGCCGTGTCCGGCCGGCCGGAACTGGGCGTCTCTGAGCGATTCCAGATCCCAACCGCCGGACGGGTCGGCCAGTCCGCTGTCATCGGCGGGCGCCCGGTCCCGTACGCGCCAGGCCGGCTGGAAGTGCCGGGCGATTCCCAGCTGAAGGTGCTTGCGGAACTGGTCGGCGTCCTCGAATCCACCGTCGCCCCGCAGGTCAGGGAAGCAGTAGGCGTGTCCGTCGTATATCATCTTCTCGACCCCCATTACCGAGAATCTCTGAAGTCCCGCCCGGTAGTGTACTCCGGCGAGGCCACGGGGGCCACCGCACCGAGCGCCGGTAGTTGTCGCCCGTAGCTGCGTTAGGGAGGCTGCCATGAAGGCCATGGTGTACCACGGAAACAGGGACCTGCGTCTCGAGGCCGTGGAAGAGCCGAGCCCGGGCGCAGGTCAGGTCAAGCTGCGCATCGACTACTGCGGCATCTGCGCGACGGACATCGAGGAGTACGAGTACGGCCCCGTCTTCATTGCCGGCGACACGCCCAGCCCGCTCACGGGCAAGTCAGTCCCCCTCATCACCGGCCATGAGCTGACCGGTACGGTCGTCGAGACCGGCAAGGGTGTCGATGGTCTCAGGGCAGGAGACCGTGCGGTCATTAACGGCATCCTCACCTGCGAGGAGTGCCGGTGGTGCCGGCAGGGCGAGACTACCCAGTGCCGCTCCATGACGGCCGTCGGCTTCGGAATCGACGGGGGGTTGGCCGAGTACATGGTCTGGCCCGCTTCGCATGTGATACCTCTGCCGGACGAGGTGACCAGCCAGGCGGCCGCTCTGGCCGAGCCGGCCTCGGTCGCTCTTCACGCCGTACGCCGCGGCCGGGTGCAGGCGGGTGACCGGGTCGCGGTGCTGGGCGTAGGCACGGTGGGCATGCTGGCGATGCAGGCCGCCAGGGCGATGGGGGCCCAGGTCTACGCCGTGGACCGCCGCCCTGCCAGTCTCCAGCTGGCCCGCGACCTGGGCGCGGACGCCGCCATAGACGCCGAAGGCGACGACCCCGGCGGGGAGCTGGCAGAGCTCACCGACGGTCGAGGGCCGGACGTGGTTATCGACGCCGCCGGCGGCCGAGAGACGCCCAGGCTGTCCGTCGAGTGGGCGCGCAACGGCGGCAGGGTAGTCCTGGTGGCGATCTACACGTCGAAGCCCGAGTTCGACTTCAACGCCATCGTGTCGACCGAAGCGGAGCTCATCGGCTCGCTGGGATACCAGCGGCGGGACGTCGAAGAGGTCGTTCGTCTCATCGCGTCGGGCTCCATCACCACGATGCCGCTGGTCTCCGACGTCATCACGCTGGAGGAGGTCGTACCCGTGGGCTTCGCCAGGATGATGGCGCGCGACAAGGACATATTCCGCATCCTCGTCGCGCCGTCCCGGTAGGCCGACCGCCACCTTGTCTGTCACCCTGAGCGCAGTGAAGGGTCTAAAACGATTCTCGGACCGTCGCTCAGGCCGGAGCAGAGCGCGGTTACGTTTTAAATTCTACGTAGAGCAGTTCTAGGAGAGTTGTCACCGTATTGCCTGGAACGATAGAGAGGTCGCCAGGCCACGGCAGAAAGCCCTGCAACCAGACGGTTTTCATACCAGCGTTGTGAGCGCCAGCTATGTCTGTTTCTGGATTGTCGCCAACAAAAACGCACTCAGCGGTAGTCACTCCCAATCTTTCCGCGGCAAGATCGAAAATCTGCTGGTCAGGCTTCCTGAACTGCTCTGCTTCCGAAATCAGGGCTTCATCGATACGAGCAAGCAGACCAGACTCAAGAAGCTTGGCTTGCTGTGAGGCTACCGTTCCATTCGTGATGATGCCCAGTTTGTAGCCCCGCGCGCGCAGTTGCTCCAAGACTCTCCCTGCGCCCGGAAAAGTCTTGCAATTCTTCCAGGCGTTCAGCCTGAAATCAGCGACCATTTCTTCAGCGGTTATTGGGATGTCAAATTCCGCAATGAGCGTTTGGAAGACCCGCTGTTTGTCAGCATAGCCGTGGTCATCCAGCTCAATGAACCGATTGCGGTATTCTTCGAAAGAGAGGTGATGTAGTCCGTACCGCTTGTACTGCTCTCTCAGGAAAGGATCAAGGTAAGTATGCCTTCGATGTATAAGCTATTTGACATGGCTCTTCAGCCGCTTAAAAGCTTCTTCCACAGAACCATAGATGAGCGAGATGATGGTTTCTACGATGAGGTCTTGCCTGATATCAGGCGGAGCATTGCTGAAGAATACCTCAATGCTCGGCTCGATATTCATATCCACGTCGGATTTCGTTCGGAAGAATACTGCGCCCTCCTCAACCGGAACATCGAGGTAGCGCCCTTTGGGGATGCTACCGGCAAATTGCCCAGACACGCGCAGGCGTTTGGCGAGGGTGCGTCTCGTGAGGAGCAAGTGCCTGTGCTTATCCGTGTTGTTCAGAACATGGAGGTACCAGAGATACCACCACCAGTCCTCTGGCGGCGTACTGTAGCAAGGTTGAAGCTTATCAATGATGGTGACTACTGCGCTGGAAACCCCCTTGAGCTTGCTCCCCTTTTCAGCCTCGTAGCGGGTGGAGTCCTTGAAGATCGGGAACTCGTTG
>JADFHV010000245.1 GCA_022566975.1 Chloroflexota bacterium | reverse complement strand
GGATGGCCAGCGGGAAGTTCCAGGGGGTGATGATGGCGACGACGCCCACGGGGCGCCTGACCGTATAGGCCAGGGTGCTCGGCAGCTCGGAGGGCGTCGTGTAGCCGAACATACGCCGGCCCTCACCGGCCGCGTACTCGATGACGTTCATCGCCCGCTTGACCTCGCCCTGGGCGTCGGCCAGCGGCTTGCCCTCCTCGGTGGTTATGGAGCGGGCCATCTCGTCGGCGCGACGTTCCAGGATGTCGAGCGCTTTGAAGAGGACTCCCGCCCGCGAGGGAGCGGGCGTTTCGGCCCAAGATTCGAGGGCATCTGCGGCCGCGGCTATGGCCCGCTGCGCGTCGTCGCCGGAGGACAACTGGAACTCCCCCAGCACGGTACCCTTCTTGGCGGGGTTTGTGATCGTGTAGGTCGCTCCCGCCTTTGACGGGACCCATTGGCCACCTATGAAGTTGTTGTAGGTATCGACCGCCATGGGATTCTCCTGAGCGTGTATGTGGGTCGGTATATTTGACCCCGGCTGCGTGCGCGAAAGGTTAACACCGGCGTCCTGACGGGGCAAGCGAGGCGACCATGGGAGTGAGTATCCTCTCATGCGCCGGGCACGGCACGCCGTGCCCCTGCGAGGGGGACGGGTTGACGCTAATGTAGCCGACCAATACAATCCCGAGTATCCGCCGGGAAGAATCTCCCAGGGGCAGCTCTCATGCCTTTCAGGCTGGCCGACGAGCACATAGACCAGTTCCACACCCAGGGCTACACGATATTTGAGAAGGTACTGCCGCCGTCGCTTATCCGCGACCTTCGCCGCGTCTCCGACAGGGCCAGAGAGGTCGCCAGGAAAGAGGGCGGCCCGCAGGTACAGCGGCTGCAGCCTGTCGGCGCCCACGACATCGACCAGCAGCCGTTCATCGACTACGCCGAGTTGCCTGAGCTGGTCGACGCCATCTCGAGAGTCCTGACGCCCCGCCACCGGCACGGTGACAGAGACGTGTTCGGCATCCTATTCGAGCCTGCCGAGAGGCCGTGGTCCACCAAGTGGCACAGGGACGAGCGGGACACGTTCGAGATGGACCTGTCGGCGTTCGACAAGGTCTTCGATCACATGGACTACTTCAACCAGATCAACTGCGCCCTGTACGAGGACGGGTCCACCTGGATCGTACCCGGCAGCCACCTGAGGCGCGACCTGCCACGCGAGGTCTCGCGGTTCCCGGACCGGCCCATACCGGAGCCCGACTTCTCGGACAGGACGCGGGAAGAGGCGGAGGTGCTGGGGCTCGAATACTGCCGCAGCTTGCCCGGTGCCGTTCGTCTGCGGCTGGAGCCTGGGGACTTCGCGCTCTACCGCTCCATCCTGTGGCACCTGGGGAACTACGTGCCGTACGCGCCGAGGGCTACTCTGCACGACATCGCGGACACGCCGGAGTTCTTCGCCTGGAGGACAGAGGTCAAGACGGAGATGAGGCGGCGCCAAGAGGCCGGCATCCCGATGGAGAACCCCAACGCACCGGTCCCGTCGGCATCGTAGCGAGGGGCCAGCAGCAGGGCGGCGCGCGTCGGTCGTAGGCTATTCGGTCTTGACGCCGCTTATCACCCAGTTGCCGGAGTTTCTGCCCAGCTCGGTAAACTGTATCTGCCACCGGTTGGTCCCCGATGGCCCCTCTACCGACACGAACATGACCATCGAGGTAGGGCCGGTCAGCCCCGGGGCCTGGTCCTCCGTCCATTTGAGCTGAGCGCCGGCGGCCTCTAGCTCGTCGATCTGCTGCTGAATGGCGCTGGTGGCGTCGGTCTTGTAGCCCTCCTCGAGGATGGAGAGGGCGGCGTTCAGGTCGTAAGAGTTGAGTGCGTCGAAATAAGCATCGACCAGGTCGCGGAGGACGTCCGCCCTAATGTGGGTCTCGATCCCCGAACCGATCCCTCCAAACTGCGACGTGGGGGTCGGTATGACCACGCCACCGGGCCCGGCTGTCGGCGTGGCTTTCGGCGCCGGCGCTGCGGCCTGGGTCGTGGGCCCCGCTGCCTGTCCGGTGGCCGCGTCGTCGTCACCTCCACAGCCAGCGCCAGCAGCAGGACCATCACAACACCGAGTGCCAGGGTCGTGTGTGTGTATATCATATCCACCCCTACGGGATACGAGCGATTCGCGTGATCTGTACACATTCGATGCTTTTGGGGGAGTTTACCAAAACCGCACCCGTGGTCAACGACTGAATGGGTGCAGAGGTGAAGAGGTCAGGGGTGGCAACGGCCTTGTAGGGCCGTAGCCCGGGGCTTGCGGTGGCTGCGCTACGCGGCTAGGATGCGCTCACTGCGGCTCCCCGGCGTAGAGTATCTTCCACCCGTCGTCGACGCGCACGATCGTCATCTGGATGCGGTCAGTATCGGGAGGATCGCCCATCGAGAAGAACATGACGGCCTCTGTTGAGCTGACCATGAAGGGCTCTCTCTGCTCGGTCACGACGAGCTGCCCGCTGGACAGCCTCAGGAGCTCGATCTGCTCCCGGATGTCGCCCTCCCGCTTGGACCTGTACCCCTCCTCGAGGAAGGAGAGGGCCTTGTCGGCATCATAGTCGTTGAGCGCCTCCCAGTAGCCGAAGGCGAGACTCCTGTGCTCCCACTCGCGCAGCTTGATAAGGGTCCATAGCGAGGCTTGCCTGAGAGGTGTCTGTTTCGGTGGGGGCGCCAGATTGTTCGCGACGTAGGACGCTCTGTCCGTCGATTCCCCCCACAGCGACGCCATAGAGTACCCTATCAGTCCTATGAGGGCGACGGCCAGCATTATTCCCAGGACGGCAAAGATGCGGAGTGCCAGAAATGAGGTCCTGGAGCGGCGACGTGCCGGTCGGTGTTCGCTGATCATGCGGAAGAGTCCTCGTGGTGATGATAACAGATGGGGAGAGGCGTGGGGTCCGGCGCAGAGCTCCGCACTCTCAGCGGTTTAGCCTTGGGGCTTGCCCCAGATGATCAGGAGTCTCAGGGGCCCGCTCCCGGTGTTGCGGAAGCCGTGGTCGGAGCCGGGAGGGGCCATCACCGCGTCCCCGGCGGCTACCGGAAACTCATCGCCGTCCGACCACATGGTGCCGCTGCCCTCGAGGAAGTAGTAGAGCTCCTCCAACTCCCGCTCTCCCTCGTGGACGTGGCTGCCCTCGCTGGCCCCCGGCTCGAGCTCCCATAGCTGCATCTTGATTGGGAGCCTGCTGACGTCCTTGAAGGGGTGCCACGTCCTGAAGACGCCCTCGCCCTCGTGGTGGGCGGGAATCTCGATCCATCCCGTCGAGTCGTTCTCTTTGTAGTGCACCCGTGGGCTCCTCTTTCTTGGCTAGCCCTAATGAGGCTGCGGTCGGCTGACGTGTTTTTTCCGCTCGGTTCTACTGGTTGGAGCTATGGGGTCCGATAGCCGCCCCAATTATAGGGGGCGGGTGGGAGCCGTCAAGGACGTGACCCCAGCCCCTTGTGTCACGCTCGGCCCACCCTCTCCGTGGCCACGTCAGCGGCGTGGCAGCGGAGAATGGAAGGTAGCTCCCCGCAGGGCCATATAGCTATGGAGAGGGCGAGAGCTTCATTGACAACCCCCCGGACCTGGCTATAGCATCCGCGTCGACGTCGGTGGAGACGCGCGGAGACGCGTCCCATGAGTAACGAGGAGGCACCACAGTGACGACACAGGCACCAGGGTCCAGGCGTACCCACAAGATCAAGGTCCTGCACGACCTGAAGTGTCCCATGAAGGACGGGACGGAGCTGGCCACCGACGTGTACCTGCCGACGGAGGGTGGGCCCTTCCCGACCATCGTGACCCGCACGCCGTACGACAAGTACGGTGAGATT
>JADFHV010000244.1 GCA_022566975.1 Chloroflexota bacterium | reverse complement strand
TGGTGTCGAAATTTTCCTCGGTGTCGACTTTTACGAACTTCACCTTGCCATCATACTCGTCGGCCAGCGCCTCTAGGGCGGGGGCTATCTGGTGGCAGGGGCCACACCATTCGGCCCAGAAGTCCACCAGGACCGGAATGTCGGCCTTTAGCACTTCCTCCTCGAACTCGGCATCGGTAATGTCTCTCGGCTTGGCCATGGAACTCCTCCCATCTTTAGGACTTTCTGGGATCGGGTTACAGCGTCAGCAGCCGGTACAGGAGCACGCCTCCGAACAGGACGAGGAGGTAAGACCCCATGGCCGTCACGAAGCCGTTAGTGATCCCACTGGTCCTCTCGCGGAACGAGGTCATGCCCCTCGAAACCTTCTTCCGCTCCATTCCGGCGACTACGAGGGCCCCGAGGCCCACCGCCGGTAGTACGCGACCCAGGCCGTAAGATCCCAGGACGATGGCGCCGTACAGAGGGTTCGCAGCAGCAGCCACCCAGCCCAGGAGGATGTAGTAGGTGGGCATAGGGCAGCCCATGCCCATGCCAGCCCCCATGGTGCTCCCCAGTACCAGCGACCGCCGGTAGGGCCTGTCCTGGCCGGGCATGTTGGCCCCGCGAATCTTTTCCGTCAGGCTGGGCAGGCGGATGACCCCCAGCTCGCTCAATGCGTAGCCGATGGCGACGACGCCCAGGACGGAGTAGAGAACGACGGCGAAGGTCATCTTCGCCTTCATCGTGTCCAGCAGACCGAGGACGGCGTCGCCGGCAAAGCCGAGTCCAACTCCGACTGCGGCCAGGGGCAAAGCGCTTGCCGCCAGGAACACCAGACTTAGCGCCGTGCGCTCGTGCAGCCCCTTCCGTGAGCTCAGGATCGAGGGCATGGCGAACACCGAGGGGAAACCGCAGGGCAGCACGATCATACTTGCGCCGATGATGAACGCAAGCCCTACCGCAACCACTGCGCCGGGGTTGCTTGCCGATGCGGCCGAGCCCGAGACGCCGCCAAAGATGTCGGTGCTCCCGTCCAGCACCCCGGCCTGCCAGCTTATCAGGGCCAGGACCACTCCCACCGCCAGGGCGAATAAGAACTGCCCCATCTTGCCGACCCGGAGCCGCAACGACTTGCGCTCTTCTGTGATTGTGGTCATTCGATTCACCCTTGTTCCTTGTTATTCCACTCGCGGAGAGCTAGTCCTCCGGGCTGAAGCCGACCTCGTCCAGGGCCTCCCGGATCTGGTCCAGGCTGATAGCCGATTCGTCGAATCCGATCTCTACCAGTTTGGCCTCTGGCTCGGTGTGGGTCACCTCTACGCCGGGCAGCGCCTCTAAGATCCGCGTCACGCTCTTGACGCAGCTGCCGCAATGAAGGGCCGGAATCGTCAGGGTTTCTTGTGTAGTCGTCATCGCCAGGATGTCTCCTCTCTTCTTCGTGGGTGTTACTCGTTGTTCTTACGTACCCTACACCTTCCAGTTGAGGTCAAAGTCAATAGCCGCTTTTCTGCCCTTTCAGAACCATCTATTGAGATGTAGTGTCCGGGAAGAAGATTCTACCTTACAGGCGAGTGGATAGATGCCCGCTGAGGTTATTGCTCCACCGAAGCAGTTGACATTCCAGTTAGTGGAACGTTTAGGCTACGAGGTGGAGGGCTGCAGATGGAGAAAAGGCTGACTATAGGACAGTTGGCGGCGTCGACCGACGTTCCGCCTAGGACAATCCGCTATTACGAGAAGGTGGGGGTTCTCCCTCCGGCGCAGCGGAGCGGGTCCCGCTACCGCCTGTACACCGATATTGACGTTCGCCGGTTGGAGCTTATCCGGCGGGCCAGGCTACTTGACATGAGTCTGGCGGAGGTCCGAGAGCTGGTCGAGTGGGCCGGCAGTGAGACATGTGAGGACTTTCAGGGGAGGTTCCAGGGGGTGGTGCGCCGAAAAATAGACGAAGTGGACGGGCGGATCGCCGATCTTTCGCGCTTGAAGCAGGACCTCCAGCGGCTCGAAGCCCACTTCGACGCGACGGAAAAAGAGATGACTGCCGATCATACTGTGCTGCAGTGTTCCCCGGAGACGTGTACGTGTCTCGGCGGGACCCCTGATAGTCTCAGACAGGAGATGGTGCTATGGCCGGACAAGTCAGAGTCGAAGAGATGAACACACCGGAGCTGAGGCAAGACTGCGGGTGCGGGTGTGGCGGCGCTCTCTGCGGGACCGCGGGCGGCGACTGTGGATGTGGATGCGGCGGCGCCCTCTGTGGGTCCGCCACCCAGGAGCTGGTCCTCGTGGGCTCCCTTGCAGACCGCGACCCGAACGGCTCCGTAAGCCGGGAATGCGACTGCGGCTGCGAGTGCTGCGCCTAGCCTTATGGCAACCCAAGCGGGAACTCCCGCTCCCGCCATTCACGTCCCCTTCAACCGACTTCTTTTAGGACGAGAGAAGTTGATGCCCTCGAAGTGTTGAGGGCCAGACTCACCCGCGCTACTCGACCTCCCGTCCCAGCCGCTCTTCTAGGGCCCTCTTGGCACGCTCCCGGTCGTCCTCCCTCACCAGAATCCGGCAGGGGTAGGCCGAGACGCCAAGATAGGACGCCGTATCGCCGGACCTCACCAACGCCGCTATCCCCTCCTCTACTAGCAGGTCGCGCCACATCTCGGCCACGAGTTGGTCGGGAGCGGTGGCCAGATAGACAGCCGCTTCGGCCATGGGGATAAACCCCTCGGGCATGCCTATGAAGTGGACCGCCTGCTGGGTCGCGACGGCCACCACCAGGGCCTGGGGATCGGCCAGGCCCACGTCCTCCGCCGCCAGGATGACCATCCGCCGCACGATGAAGAGCGGGTCTTCCCCAGCCTCCAGCATACGGGCCATCCAGTACAGGGCGCCGTCGGGGTCTGAGTCCCGAAGGGACTTGATGAAGGCCGAGATGGAATCGTAGTGCCGGTCACCCCCCTTGTCGTACAGGGGGGTGCGGCGTTGCATCGCATCCTGGATGGCCTTAAGACCCACCCCCGTCACCCCCTTCGCGTCGGGACGGGTGGCCGATGCTGCAAGCTCCAAAGCGTTGAGGGCGGCCCTGGCATCGCTGCCGCTCAGGTTGATCAGGTACTCCAGGGCATCGGGTTCTAGGGCTAGGTTTTGCCGGCCCAGGCCTCGCTCCTTATCGACAATGGCCCTCTCGACGATGGTCTTTATCTGGTCCCCGGTCAGGGGGTTGAGGGTGTAGACCCGGCTGCGGGATAAGAGGGGGGCAATGACCTCGAAGGAGGGGTTCTCGGTGGTGGCGCCAATAAGGGTGATGGTGCCGTCTTCCACATGAGGCAGGATGACGTCCTGCTGAGACTTGTTGAAGCGGTGAATCTCGTCTATGAACAGGATGGTGCCCTGAAGTTGGTGCTGGGCACGTTGGCGCGCCTGCTCCACCAGTCGGCGCAGGTCGGCCACTCCCGAAGTTACGGCACTGATGGCATCCACGTGTGCGCCAGCCACCTCACCGATCAGCAGCGCCAGGGTGGTCTTTCCTGTGCCTGGCGGACCCCAGAGGATGATGGAAGGTAGCTGGTGCGCTTCGGTGGCAAGGCGTAACGCGCGCTCCGGTCCCACGATATGCTCCTGGCCAACGAACTCGTCGAAGCTCCTGCCAATCCGATCCTGAAACTGTTAGGCGAGTCCAAACCCATCGGCCCAGAGGAGAAACGCACGCTCGCAATCTACATTGCCACCATGCTGAAACGTGTGCCCCATAGCCGTGCGCGTGCGAAGGCGATGATTCCTGAGGTTCTCGCAAGCACGGTTTCTGAGCTCAAGCAGGCCATTGTGGCGCTTGCTCAGCGCCCGGACGTAGCGCCCGGCCTG
>JADFHV010000243.1 GCA_022566975.1 Chloroflexota bacterium | reverse complement strand
GAGGCGGAGACCACCGAGCGGTCGACGTAGACGAGACCCGGGATTCTGTCGCCTACCGGGGAGGGACCATGGGGAGGACGACGTATGAGGGTCGCGCCCGGTCTAGGTAGACGGTGTTGTGATTTCGAACTCATAATTTGATAACGGTGGGTGAGGCGGTCGAGGAGAGCGGTGTCAGGCGCGAGTCGCCGAAGACATCGGTCCCAGCTGGCGAATTCCAGGTAAGAGGTCAGCAGCACCGAGCCGTGCCCGTGAGCGCGCCGGACATCTTTGGAATCTTGTCCTGCTCGCACCAGGTCGTACGGGTTTAGGGCGTCGTACGCAGGATGATGCCAGAAGTGCCCACCGCCCAGACACTCGTCGCATCCGCTACTACCACTCCCAGGAGGGACTCCTCCGTATCTCTGGCTTGAAGTTCCCACGTTGCTCCACCGTCGGTCGTCTTCACGATGGTCCCATTTGCGCCCACCGCCCAGGCATTGTTGATGTCCAGCGCGGCCACCGCGTAGAGCCAATCTGTAGTCCCGTATGTCTGGCCGGACCAAGTGAGGCCACCGTCCTCGGTCTTGAGAATCAAGGGCACCTGGTTTGGAACAATCCAGGCCGTTACAGCATCGACGGCGGCCACGCTATTGAACCGAAGGTTTGTCCCCCAAGGCAAGCGAACCCACGTCGAGCCCCCGTCGTTTGTCCACAGAATGGTACCCCTTTCCCCCACAACCCATGCCGTCTCGCGGTCCACTACGGCTACGTCCAGTAAGGCTTCCGTGGTGCCGCTGGTCTGGACTTCCCATGAAGCACCCCCGTCGGTCGTCTTAACAATAATGCCGTTGGAACCTACTGCCCATACCGTGCTGGCATCGGCGGCATCGACCCCTGAGATATTCATCTCGGGAAAACCAGTCTGAGGCTCCCAGCTAGCACCGTCGGTGGTCTTCAGAATAGTGCTCGGGTTTCCCACAGCCCATGCCGTGCGGGCATCCAAGGCGGCCACAGCAGTGAGGGTCGAATTGGTCGTACCGCTAGGTTGAAAAACCCACGTTTCGCCACCATCCGTGGTTTTAATGATGGTGCTACCAGACCCCACGACCCAAGCCGTCTCGGCGTTCGCAGCGCTAACACTAAACAGCGACTCTCTACCCCACACCTGAGACCCCCATGCCAGCCCGACCGTGGGTAGCGAAGTTGGCTGAGCCGTCGGAGTGGGCGTCGGCGTCGTGGTGGGCGTGAACGTGGCGGTGGCGGTCGGCGTGTTGGTTGGGCGGGGCGTAGTTGTCACGACTATTGCCACAGGAGTATAAGTAGGCGTGGGAGGGGGCGTGGAGGTTGGAGTGGGTAGTGGCGTGGCCGTAGAGGTAGGAGGCATGGGAGTGGCCGTGGAAGTCGGAGAAGGCACTGATGCAAGAGGCACGGCCGTGGGAGTACCAGTTGGAGCCGCAGTGACAGCCGCCAGTGGCAGTGCTGTGCCATCGGACGGAGCTTCGGCAGCCGGGGGGCTCTGGTCGTCGCCTCCACCGAAAACGCCCGAGGCGAATAGCACCACCACAGCGGCCACCGAGGCCACAACAATCACTGCGATACCCGCCCGGACCACCGGAAACCGGCGCTGCTTGTCCAGTCGCGGCAGCGCCAGCACCTGCCGAATGGCGACGGTGCCCTCTTTCTCTATGTAGAACTGCTCGCGCCCCGGAGTGCCGGAGAAGTCGCCCTGGGGCCGAAAGGAGAGGGTTACGACGTAGTGGTCCTCGGTCTCGACGGCCTCGGTTACCTCAAACGCCATGCGGAGCTTAGCGAAGGCGCGGCCGTAGTCAACCGGCGTATCCATGGCGGCGCGCATGGCGAGGACCTGAGCCTGGTCAAAGGAGACATAACCCAGAGCCTCGCCGGCCGAGTCGAACTCGACCTTGTCTTCGTCCCTCTTGTCCTCCTCATCGACCACAGGGAGACCTCATGCGGGGCGTGCCGGGGTTGACGGCATTATAGACCGATGGATGGTAGCGTCAATTGGGGTCCATGAGATGTCCCGGGCTGTGAGCAGTCAGGCGGGACTTGGTGTATGTCCCAGAGGGACCACGGGCGGAACGACGTATGAGGGTCGCTCCCGGTCGAGGTAGACGGTGTTGCGCGCCTCGATCATGTGCGTGTGCCTTCCCATGGGCTCGCCGGACGGCGTCCCGGATCGGGACCATGACGTCCCGCTCGACGACTATGTCATACTCGGGGGCGGAGCCGCCTGGCAAGGAGACCTCCCGGGCGTGCGGAGTTGTCCACGGGCTATCCCACGGGTCCTGGGCCGATCAGACTCCAGGGCCCCTCCCCATGGAGTAAGGCTGCCAGCGCCGCAGATCGGTCTTCTCCAAGACCGTCGGGTTCACGCACGTCCTCGGCCAGCGTCCCGTCAGCACCAGTGCGATCTCCTGTCCCACCCGACGCCGGGTCTCGGGCCCCATCCTCGCCGACGCAGAGGCGACGTGGGGGGTGAGCACCACGTTGTCCATATGCAGCAGCGGGTTCTCGGGGTCCGGTGGCTCCTGTTCCAGGACGTCCAGTCCCGCCCCGGCGATCCACTCCTCCTGAAGCGCCTTGATCAGCGCCTTCTCATCCACCGTTGGCCCCCGACCGTTGTTGATAAACAGCGCGGTCGACTTCATCATGCGGAACTGTGCCTCGCCCAGCATGTGGTATGCGTCCGGAGTCGACGGCGCGTGCATCGAAACGATATCGGATCTCTCCAGGAGCTCGTTCAGTCCAACGGGCTCGACGCCATAGTCGCTCATGACCAGCTCCTCGATGTACGGGTCATAGGCGATCATGTGCACGCCAAAGGCTCTCGCCCGGACCGCCGTGGCCCTGGCGACGTGGCCGAACGCCACGAACCCCAGCGTCTGCCCCATGAGTCTGGGAAAGCTGGCCAGAAGGGGCCTCCCCTCGGCCCACCGGCCCTCTCGAACGTACTTGTCCATCGTGGTGATTCGCCGGAAGGTGCCGAGGAGGAGCATCATCGTATGGTCGGCCACCTCCTCGATGAACGTATCGGGCACGTTGGTGACCGGTATCCCGCGATCGGTGGCCGCGCTCACATCGACGGAGTCGGCGCCCACGCTGCCCAGGGCGATGACCTTGCACCGCTGCAGCCCGTTGATGATGTTGCTGGAGATGCGCCGCCCGCGCGCTATGATCGCGTCGGCGTCACGTGCAGCCTGGATGAACTCCTCTTCGGTGTCCGCGGCCACCTCTTCGATCTCGGCCCCAATTGGTCCGAGGGACTCAAGCTCGAGCTCGTAAGACCCTCCCGCCAGGTCGAACGTGATCCCCGAGGGCTTCTGAGTTACCACCTTAAAACTGGCCAAGAACGTCCTCCTTTTTTAACCCCTGCTGCGATCTACCAGCGTGACCTCTTAGCGCTCGTGACTTAGAGAGCGAGAGCAATTATACGTTTGCCTCCTATCCCCGTCCATCGCAGCGCGCTGGAGTCATCGTCGGTTGTGCGCGGGGTGGTAGTTGAAGGCCAGTTGGCACCGCCGTACGACTCGGTGACGAAAAAAAGAGGCAGACTACGAAGAGCCTGCCTCTCTGCTTTGATTCAAAACTCTGCTGGCCGGCCGGACCTCGTCACCCGGTCGGGACGAGCCTCTCGCCGGGAGGGCTAGTGCTCTGTCAACACTGTTGTGGTACGTATGGCTTCCCCCCCATCTCAATCTTCCCCCTCAAGGGGGAAGAGGTATTATCCTCTCCCCCGGCTCCGCGGGGGAGAGTTAGAGAGGGGGTCTGATGACGCCTCGAACCCTGCGTAGTACGTGTGACAGAACACAAGGATCTGTTGGCTACCTGAGGTCCGAGGAGGACCGGCCGCACGGCAGACTCGGTGGGTGTACTCGCGGTATCGGGGTCGAGGTGTCGGA
>JADFHV010000005.1 GCA_022566975.1 Chloroflexota bacterium | reverse complement strand
GGGTCGTTTTTGTGTGAGTGAGAACGGAGGACTCGGGCACGCTCGGTCTATGCTCGCCCGGAACGAGGGTGGACCGGCCCGAAATGCGAGTCATTCTGAGCGAAGCGAAGAGTCCGGGGAGCCCGTGATCCCCGCAAGAGCTGCTTCGTCGTCCTTCCGAGTAAGGACTCCTCAGAACGGGACAAGGCGTTAGAGCGGAGTGAAGAAGGGCCTGCGGGCCGTTCGGAAGGCGCAGATTGGTAGCAAGTCAGAAGATACGGATTATCCTGAGGGCGTTCGACCACAAGATTCTGGACCTTTCGGTGGGACAGATCGTTGAGGCGGCGGAGAGGACCGGTGCCCGAGTGACGGGCCCAGTGCCGCTGCCGACGTCTATCAAGCGATTCTGCGTGATCCGGTCGCCGCACATAGACAAGGACTCTCGAGAGCACTTCGAGGTGAGGACTCACAACCGTCTCATAGATATCAACGAGCCCACCTCGAAGACCATCGATTCACTGACGAGGCTGAACGTGCCGGCGGGCGTGGACATATCGATCAAGCTGTAACGAGTTGACGACCGTTTGACGGTCGCCCGCGTCGTAACGTCTTCACCCCCCCAGCCTGCCGAAGGGTGAACGTTATTCGCTCTGCCGTCGGTGGCGGGTCGAGAAATGACGGGTCCGGAATAGAGATGAGACTGCAGGCATGACGGTCCAGGGAATCATAGGGACGAAGATAGGCACGACCCAGTTCTTTCACGAGGACGGGGCGGCGGACTGCGTGACGGCCATTCGAGTGGACCCGTGCACGGTGACGCAGGTGAAGACCGTGGAGCGCGATGGGTACGACGGCGTGCAGCTAGGTACCGGTCTGGTCCGTCGACTGAACAAGCCCAGGGAAGGGCATCTGAAGAAGACCGGGTCGCTTTTTCGGCACCTGCGAGAGGTGAGGGTCGGCGACATCTCGGAGGTCGAGCCAGGACAAGAGGTGAACGTGGGGCTGTTCGAGCCCGGTGACAGCGTGAACGTGTCGGGGAAGTCCAAGGGACGAGGGTTCGCCGGCGGGGTCAAGAGACACGGCTTCCATGGAGGGCCTAAGACCCACGGCCAGTCGGACCGCCACCGTGCACCGGGGTCCATCGGCGCCGGCTCGTCGCCGGGGAGGGTTTGGAAGGGCCAGAAGATGGCCGGACATATGGGCAACGCACGCATCACTGTGCGTAACCTGGAGGTGATTGTAGTAGACCCGGAGCGTAACCTGATGCTTGTAAAGGGCGCGGTGCCCGGCGCCCGGAACTCCCTTCTCCTGATCCACAAGGCTGCGCGAGGGGGGAGGAAGTCCAGGTGAAGCTGCGACTTCACAACCTTGAGGGCAAGGTGGTCCGCCAGGTGGACGTGCGGGACGATGTCTTCGACGTGCCTATGAACGCCGCCCTGGTACACCAGGTGGCGGTGGGCCAACAGGCCAACGCTCGTCAGGGGACAGCCAGCACGAAGACACGGTCGCAGGTCTCCGGTGGTGGGGCGAAACCCCGGCCACAGAAGGGTACCGGACGCGCTCGTGCGGGGACGATACGCGCCCCTCAGTGGAAGGGCGGTGGGGTGGTTTTCGGGCCGGCGGGCCGGAGCTATCGGCACCGGACTCCCAAGAGAATGAAACGGCAGTCGCTGGTGGCGATGCTGTCGGACAAAGCGAGGACGAACCAGCTGCTGGTGGTGGAGAGCCTTGAGCTGAATGAGCCGAAGACGAGAGAGGTTGTTAAGGCCTTGAACGCCCTGGGAGCCGACTCCTCGGTCCTTCTGGTGGCCGACGGGGCCGACGAGACGGTCCTGCGCTGCGCCCGGAACGTGCCGAGGCTCAAGATGCTCCCCGCCGCGCTGCTCAATGTCGGGGACCTGCTCAACCATAGGAGCGTCGTCATGACGCTGGACGCCGTGCGAAAGGCAGAGGAGCTGTGGGGCGGGCCGTTCTCCAGACGCAAGCGAGTGGCTGCGGTGTCGACCGAGGAATAGAGACAGATGCATACCCTCGACATCCTGAGAAGGCCGATCATTACCGAGAAGAGCACGGAGATGCAGGAGGCCGGACGCTACACGTTCGAGGTCGTGCCCGGGGCCAACAAGTACCAGATAAAACAGGCGGTGGAAGAGGCCTTCGAGGTCAGCGTGATACGGGTAAACACGATGAACGTGCGGGGGAAGCGCAAGAAGTTTGGGCCGCGCGTGTCCTTCAGGCCGGCGTGGAAGAAGGCCGTGGTGACGCTGAAGCCCGGCGATACGATAACGATATTCGAGGGTGTGTAGGTGGCGCTAAGAACACGGAAGCCCACGACCCCTGGCCAGAGGGGACTTGTCCTCCAGACGACGGACGACATTACGGAGAGCCGTCCCAAGAAGTCGCTGCTGCGGCCGCTGAAGAGTCGCGCTGGCCGCGACTCCCGTGGCAGGATCAGCGTGCGTCATCGCGGCGGCGGCCACAAGCGGCGCCTGCGGGTCATAGACTTCAAGCGTGACAACCCCGGTGTGTCCGGGGCAGTCGCGTCCATCGAGTACGATCCCAACCGATCGAGCCGCATCGCGCTCATAAAGTTCACGAACGGAGACTGGCGGTACATCCTGGCTCCCAACGGACTCGGTGTCGGGGACAAGGTTGAGGCGGGCGAGGACGTCGAGATCCGCCGCGGCAACGCACTCCCGTTGCGGGCGATCCCAACGGGCACGCAGGTCCACAACGTGGAGCTAAAGGTCGGCAAGGGTGGGCAGATCGTGCGAAGCGCTGGAAACTCGGCGCAGGTGCTCGCCAAAGAGGAGAGATACACGCTGCTGAGGCTGCCGTCGGGCGAGGTCCGGCGCGTCCTGAGCGAGTGTATGGCCACCGTGGGCCAGCTTAGCGCGCTGGACCACAAGAACGTGAAGCTGGGGAAGGCCGGCCGTAGCCGTCACCTGGGCAGGAGGCCCACCGTTAGAGGTGTGGCGATGTCTCCCTCCGACCATCCGCACGGGGGTGGCGAGGGGCGGTCGCCTATCGGCATGCCCGGTCCCAAGACCCCTTGGGGAAAGCCGGCGTTAGGCTACCGGACACGCAACAAGAAGTCTACGGACAAGTTCATAGTCAGGCGCAGGGACCAGCGATAGAGGGATGTCATCCAAATGAGGCTCGTGGTGCGGCCCTTCGACAGGCTCAGGACAGGCTTTTGTCGAACCATGAACGGGACTAAACCAATGAGGGACCCAAATCCGTAGTTGAGTATGAGGTAGCAATGTCAAGGTCGATAAAGAAGGGACCGTACGTACACGCGAAGCTGGCGAAGAAGGTGGATGCCGCACGCCGAAGCGATAGCAAGGCAGTGATCAAGACGTGGGCGAGGGCATCCGTGATAATGCCGGACATGTTGGGTCTCACCATCGCCGTACATGACGGCCGCCGTCACGTGCCGCTGTTCATTACGGAGAACATGGTGGGGCACAGGCTAGGCGAGTTCGCACCGACCAGGACGTTCAGAGGCCACTCGTCCAAGTCGGAGCGAACGACATTCGTCAGGCCGGGCGCATAGGGAGTACAGCTTGGCGGTAAAAGCGACAGCGAAGAATACCGGGGTCTCGGTAAGGAAGATGAAGCTCATCGTGGACCTGGTGAGGGGCAGGCGGGTCGAAAAGGCGCTCGAGACGTTGCAGTTCCTGCCCTCCCCGGCCGCGGAGCAGGTGGCTAGAGTCTTGAAGTCTGCGGCGGCCAACGCTGAGAACGAGCTGCTTGCCCGAACGTCGGACCTTCGGATCGTTGAGATCTACGCCAACGAGGCGCCGCGCACGAAGCGGTTCCGCGCGCGAGCTCGGGGCAGAGCGGCGAAGGTCATACGGAGGAACAGTCATATCACCGTCGTGGTGGACGAGGAGGAGACAGAGTAGATGGGTCAGAAGGTGCATCCCATAGGTTTTCGCCTCGGAGTGATCAAGGACTGGCAGACCAGGTGGTTTGCCCGGAAACCTGGGGAGTACCGCACCCTGGTGCTGGAGGACCTGTCCATACGCCAGATGATCATGAAGCGGTTCCCCGATGCCGGTATATCGAAGGTGGAGATCGAACGCAGCAGCAACGAGGCCGTGATCACGGTCCACACGTCGAGGCCTGGGATTGTCATAGGTCGGGGCGGACAGAGGGTTGACGAGCTTCGGAGGGACCTGGAGCGGATGACTCAGCGGCGTGCCAGGTTGAATGTGCAGGAGATACGCCAGCCCGAGCTGGATGCCTACCTGGTGGCCCGGAGCGTCGCGGACCAACTCGAGAGGCGAATTGCGTACCGGCGGGCCATACGTCAGGCGGTCTCCCGGACGATGCAGTCGGGCGCGCAGGGGGTGAAGATCATCGCTTCGGGACGCCTCGGCGGAGCGGACATCGCGCGCAGGGAGAAGGCAATGGAGGGGCGTGTACCCCTCCACACTCTGCGGGCCGACATAGACTACGGTCTGGCGGAGGCTTCGACGGAGTTCGGCAAGATCGGCGTCAAGGCATGGATCTACAAGGGCGAGGTGCTGGATACGGTGACGCGGGAGGAGGAGCCGGAGGATATCATGCCCATCGAGGTCACGGTGACGGCGGAGGACCCGGTCGTTGAGGAGCCGGCGGCCGAAGCGGCGACGCCCCAAGAAGAGACGGTAAAAGATGCTACAACCGAAGAGAGTTAAGTACCGGAATCACCACAGGGGGCGCCGTAAGGGCCTCGCGGTGGCGGGTAGCACGATAAACCTCGGGGACTATGCCCTCAAGGCGACAGAGGCGGCGTGGTTGACGGCGCGGCAGATCGAGGCCGCTCGCCGGGCCATGACTCGCTATGTGCGGAGGGGTGGGAAGATCTGGATTCGAGTGTTTCCAGACAAATCCGTGACCGCGCGAGCGGCTGAAACCCGCATGGGCAGCGGCAAAGGGGCCGTGGACCACTGGGTCGCCGTGGTGCGTCCCGGAAGGGTACTGTTCGAGATGGCCGGGGTGCCCGACGACGTCGCCCGAGAGGCGCTGCGGCTGGCATCTTCCAAACTGCCGATGGGGACTAAGATCGTCAAGAGACCCGGGATCCAAACGGCGGCGGATTAGGCGCGGACATGGAGATCGACGACATCAGGGCGATGACTGACGACGAGCTGGATGAGGAACGGAACGCGACTCACCGGGAGCTGATGAACCTCCGATTCCGCGTGGCTACGATGCAGCTAGCCAACGTGACCCAGATAAAGACGGCTCGGAGGCGAATCGCCCGCATCAACACCGTGCGGCGAGAGCGAGAGCTGGCCAAGGCGGCTACATGAGCTTCGAGAGACGCAAGATTCGCGTCGGCAGAGTTGTCGGCGATAAGATGGACAAGACCGTAGTCGTGTCGGTGGAGTGGCGGACATCGCACCCGCTCTATCGTAAGGCGATCAGGAGACGGACGCGGTTCAGGGCCCATGACGCGGAGAACCAGTGCAGGATCGGGGACCTGGTCAGGCTGATTGAGACCAGACCCACGTCCAAGACAAAGCGGTGGCGGGTGACTGAGATACTGGCCCGCGAGGACATAGCCGAGGTCCAACCCGACGAGATAGCGGTAGACGAGTCTGTCATGACCGCGCGGGCGTCGGTCGCGGAGGAGCCTGTGGCGGCCGTGGCCGTAGCCGTCGATGAGTTGGAGCCGGAAGAGCCGGCCGCTGAGCCTGATGAGGAAGAAGCGGTGGTAGAGGAAGAGCCGACGGTTGCCGAGGTCGAGGAGACCGAGGAGCCGGCGGATGGAGAAGAAGAGGAGCCGGCCGCCGAGCCCGAAGAGGAAGAAGCGGCGGTAGAGGAAGAGCCGGCGGATGAAGAAGAAGAGGAGACCGAGGGGCCGGTGGATGAAGCGGAGGATGAGCAGACCGCCGAGCCTGAAGAGGCTGAGCTAGAAGAGACGGAAGAGTCTGAGGGGGAAGTTGGGGCGATAGAGGAAGAGCAAACGGAAGAGCCCGCCGAGACCGATGGTGAAGAGCCGGGCGAGGATAAGGCCAGCGTATCATGATCCAAATCTACACGCGCCTGAAGGTCGCGGATAACTCGGGCGCCAGAACGATCAGTTGCATAGGCGTCCCCGGAGGCAGCGGAAGACGCTATGCCTGGCTGGGGGACGTTATCGTCGCGTCGGTGAAGGAGGCGGCGCCCGCCGCCGCTGTGAAGAAGGGGGAGGTGGTGAGGGCGGTGGTGGTGCGTACACGGAAGCCTCAGCGCAGGCGGGACGGGTCCCACATCCGCTTCGACGACAACGCGGCGGTGCTGATCAACGATGACCAGATGCCCAGGGGCACGCGTATATTCGGCCCGGTGGCGCGAGAGCTGAGGGACAAGAACTTCATGCGGATAGTCTCTCTGGCACCTGAGGTGCTGTAGATGCGCCTGCGCCCTGACGACACTGTAATGGTTATCAAGGGAAGGGACCGCGGCAAACAGGGACGCGTGCAGCAGGTGCTCATCGACAAGAGAGCGGTGGTGGTGGACGGCGTGAACGTGGTATTTCGCCATATGAAGGCTCAGCCGGGGGTCAGGCAGGCCGGGATCATCCAGAAGGAGATGCCCATCAGCGTGGCAAACGTCATGCTGATATGCACGAGCTGCACCCGTCCTTCCCGCGTCGGCTACACGAGGCTGGCGGACGGCACGAAGGCCCGGATATGCAAGAGCTGTCAGGAAGTGATCGAGTGACGACCGAAAAGGGTGACGAGGGCGAAGGCCAGGCCGTCCAGGAGGCGAGTCAGCCGGGAGAGGCTCGACCTCGCCAGCGTACGCGGCGGACGACCCGGGCGAAGGCCAAGGCGGAGGCGCCCGCGGCGGCAGCCGCAGACGCCGATGAGTCGAAGCCTAAGCCCGCGCGTAAGCGGCGTACTACACGTGCCAAGGCGCAGAGTGAGGAGGCGGAGGCGCCTCCAGACGAGACTCAGACTGCGGAGGCGCCGGCCGGCGGGCGCCGAAGGCGAGCTACCCGGGCTACCGCTGTGGAGGAGCCGCCGGCACCCGCCGCGGCCCCGACGAGGCCCTTACCGCGCCTGCTGGAGAGGCTGCGGACCGAGGTGGGGCCTGTCATGGTGCGGGAGTTTGGATACACGAGCAACATGCAGATACCGCGGCTGAGCAAGGTGGTGCTGAACATCGGTCTAGGAGAGGCGCTGGAGAACGCCAGGGCGATGGAAAACGCCTCCGGCGACCTCGAGCGCATCTCGGGCCAGCGGCCGGTAGTCACGCGGGCGAGGAAGTCCATCGCGGGGTTCAAGATCAGGCAGGGGATGGCGATAGGTGTCTCGGTGACCCTCCGGGGCCGGCGGATGTACGAGTTCATGGACAGGCTGATGAGCTCGTCCCTTCCCAGGATAAGGGACTTTCAGGGCGTGTCGAGGGAGTCGTTCGACGGCAGAGGAAACTACGCGCTGGGCATTCGAGAGCAGGTGATCTTCCCCGAGATCGACTATAACTCCATCGACAGGATACGGGGCCTGCAGGTCGTGATCGGCACGACGGCGCGTACGGACAGCGAGGGACTCAGGATGTTGGAGTTGCTGGGCATGCCTTTCGCCAGAAGGCGAGAGGTGGCACAGGTAGCATAGACCGGGAGAACAGGCTTGGCGAAGGTATCGAAAATAGCGCGTTGGAAGAGGCCCCAAAAATTCAAGGTGCGGCAGACGAACCGGTGCCACAAATGTGGCAGGCCGCGGGCATACATCCGGCACTTCGGCCTCTGTAGGATCTGCTTCCGGGAGATGGCCCTTCAAGGGTTGCTCCCAGGCGTCCGCAAGGCAAGCTGGTGATCGGCCGCGCAACCGGACAAAGATCTGGCGTTCTGGTCTAAGGAAGAGAGATGGTAGTCACAGACCCCATCGCGGACATGCTGACGCGGATCCGGAACGCGATCGTGCCCCGTCACGAGACGGTGACGATTCCGTTGTCTAAGCTGAAGCTGGAGATAGCCCGTATCCTCAGGGACGAGGGATTCATTGAGGACTACGAGGAGGTGGACGCAGGTACACGCCAAGCGGGGATCAGGATATATCTTCACTACCGTAGCAGGGAGGAACCCGGAATATCCGGTCTCAAACGCGTAAGCAAGCCAGGCCTGAGAGTGTACGTGGGCAAGGGTGAGATTCCGCGCTACTTCGGCGGACTGGCGGTGTCTATCCTATCGACGTCTGGTGGCGTGATGACGGGCCAGCAGGCCTGGCGCAAGGGGCTAGGGGGTGAGCTGCTATGCTACGTGTGGTGAGGAGCACGCGATGTCCAGGATAGGGGTGGAACCCGTCCCGTTGCCGCCTAACGTAGAGGTGGAGATATCCGGGAGCGAGGTGACGGTCAAGGGTCCTAAAGGGTCACTGGTGAAGGCGTTCCAACCCTCGATGAAGATCTCGCAGGAGGACGGGGCCGTGAAGGTGGAACGGCCGTCGGATGAGCGGGAGCATCGGGCTTTGCACGGGCTCACGAGGAGCCTTCTGGCTAACATGGTCACCGGCGTGAGCGAGGGGTACTCCAAGACGCTGGACCTGGTGGGAGTCGGATATAGAGTGCAGCAGCAGGGCGAAGGGCTGACCTTGAGCGTCATGTTTAGCCATACCGTGGAGGTGGCGCCGGTCCCCGGGATCACGCTGGAGGTGGAGGGGAATAACCGTATTCGCGTCAGCGGTATCGACAAGCAGGCTGTGGGACAGGTCGCGGCGGAGATTCGAGCGGTGAGGCCGCCCAACACGTACACGGGCAAGGGGATCAGGTACGCCGGCGAGCAGGTGCGCATCAAGCCGGGCAAGAGCGCCAGGAGGGTGGTGTAGTGGGCCGCCAGCGCACGCGAAAGAACCTCCGATTGATGCGTCATGCCAGAGTGAGACGCAGGGTGAGGGGCACGGAAGAGCGGCCAAGGCTCTCGGTGTTTCGTGCGCTGAACCACGTCTATGCCCAGATCATCGACGACGACCAGGGGAAGACCCTGGTGGCTGCCTCGAGCCTGGACCGCCAGGTCAGTGAGCAGCGTGACGGCAAGCCCAAGACAGAGATCTCCAAACTGGTTGGCAAGGTGCTGGCCGATCGCGCTAAAGAGAAGGGCGTAACCACTGTGGTCTTCGACCGCGGCGGGTTCAAGTATCACGGCCGGGTCAAAGCGCTGGCGGATGCGCTCCGGAAGGAAGGCATCGTTTTCTAATGGTATTTGGAGGCCGACGCGGTTTCAACGAGCAGGAGTCCCCGCTGACGGAGCGGGTGGTCAGGATCTCCAGGGTGGCCAAGGTGGTCAAAGGAGGCCGGCACCTGAGCTTCAATGCGGTAGTGGTCGTGGGCGACGGGGAGGGGCGAGTAGGCATCGGTCTTGGGAAGGCCGACGCGGTCCCAGACGCGGTGAGAAAGGGAGCGACAGCAGCCACCAACAGTATGATAACCGTGCCGCTCAAGGGGAATACCATACCCCACGAGATAACGTCCAAATACGGCGGCTCTGTCGTCATGCTCAAGCCGGCTGCCCCCGGAACGGGCGTGATCGCGGGCGGCTCGGTGAGGGCGGTTGTCGAGCTGGCGGGAGTGAAGGATATTCTCACGAAGGTGAGGCGGAGCACCAACCCGGTGAATGTGGTGAAGGCGACGATGGCCGGTCTCTCCAGTCTGAAAGACCCGGAAGAGGAGCGCGCCAAGCGTCGGCGGGTCGTGGAGCGGGGGCGCACCGGCCCCAGGGCCCGTCGGTAGTGAGCCGTCGGGTACGGGTGGCATGGCCAAGATACTGGTAACCTGGAAGAAGAGTGGCATAGGGTTCCCTAGGGACCAGCGCAGGACCATCGCCAGCCTGGGACTCCGGAAGCTTCATCAGACGGTGGAGCACGAGGACACCCCCTCCATCCTAGGGATGGTCCAGAAGGTGATACATCTGGTCGAGGTAAAGGACGGCGGGCCAACGCGGGAGACGTGAGCCCTGTTCATGCAGCAGCATACTCTCAGAAAACCAGCAGGGGCCTCACGGCGGCGAAAGCGGATCGGCCGGGGAGACGGCAGCGGTCATGGCTCCTTCGCGGGCCGTGGGATGAAGGGCCAGAAATCGAGAAGCGGAGGCGGAGTACGCCCGGGCTTCGAGGGGGGGCAGCTACCCCTGATCAAGAGGCTCCCGATGATGAGGGGCTTCACCAATATATTTCGGACCGAGTATCAGGTGGTGAACGTGTCGAGCCTGGCCGGACTTCCGAGCGACACAGAGGTGACGCTTCAGCGGCTGGTGGAGCTGGGCGCTATCAAGGACCAGAAGACGCCGGTGAAGGTGTTGGGAGGGGGAGAGTTGGAGGTGCGCCTGGTTGTGGAGGCGCACAGGTTCTCGCGATCGGCCCGTGAGAAGATAGAAGGGGCTGGGGGAAGCGTGAGGGAGTTAGGCTGATGCGTCAGGCGCAGACGGCGAGGGCGGAGGCGGTATCCAGGCCGCAACTCATCCAGTCGATGATCGACGCCATGCGGGTGCCGGACCTGCGTGGCAAGATCCTGTTCACATTTGCAATGTTGGTCATATTCCGGTTTGTCGCCCACGTCCCGGTGCCCGGCGTGGACACGCAAAACCTGCTGAACGCCTTCCGTGAGCAGGCGCTTCTGGGATTCCTGGACGTCTTCAGCGGCGGCGCGCTGGCAAGCATGAGCGTGGCGGCGCTGGGAGTCTATCCCTACATAACGGCCTCCATCGTGATGCAGATCCTGACGCCCGTGCTGCCGAACCTGAAGGCGCTGGCACAGGAGGGCGAGTACGGCCGTCAGCGGATAAACCAGATCACACACTACCTGACGGTCCCCATCGCCTTCCTCCAGTCCTACGGTACGATCACGCTCTTGCAGCAGTCGGGAGTGCTACCTTCCGTGCAGCTCGGGCTGAACCTACAGACGATAGCGATGCTGCTGTCTATGGTAGCGGGGACGATGTTCCTGGTATGGTTGGGCGAGCTGATCACGGAGCGCGGCCTAGGGAACGGTATCTCGCTGATTATCTTCGGCGGGATCGTAGCCAGGTTCCCATCGGTGGTGGGACGGGGTTTCCTCCAGGGCGGTGACGAGGGCGGTCTGCTCTTGCTGGGCCTGTTCGGCGTCGGGATCATCTTTGTGATCGTTCTGTTCACGGAGGCCCAGCGCCGTGTGCCGGTGCAATACGGCCGGAGCGTGTTTCGCGGGGGCAAGATGCAGCGTCAGAGCGGCTCGACCTTCCTGCCGCTCCGCGTGAACTCGGCGGGGATGATCCCGCTGATCTTCGCGTCCTCGATCATCATTCTTCCAGCGACGGTCGCCACCTACTTCAGAGACCCGCTGAGCGACGACTTCGTCCCCCGTTTCGCGCGGTTCTTCGCCAACAGCCTCGACCCGCAGAACTTCACCTATTGGGGAGCGTTGTTCGTCCTGGTGGTGGTGTTCACGTTTTTCTATACCATGGTGGTGTTCCAGCAGCAGAACCTGGCGGAAAGCCTGCAACGGAACGGAGGGTTCATTCCGGGAATCCGTCCGGGCCGTCCGACCCAGGAGTACCTTACCCGGGTCATCCTCCGGATAACGTGGGCGGGTGCGATATTCCTGGGTGCCGTGGCTATCGCGCCGTACTTTGTCACTCAGGCGTCGGGCATACGGGCGTTGACGCTTAGCAGCTTCAGCCTATTGATAATGGTAGGTGTGGCGCTGGATACGATGCGCCAGCTGGAGGCGCAGCTCTTGATGCGGAACTATGAGGGGTTCATCAAGTGACGACGGGATGCCTCGCGCCTAGCTTATTGCCGCCCGAGCCCGCGCGCTCTTTGCCCGCTGCCGTGGGCCAGAAGGCGAGAGGTGTTGTCCCTCCCGTATGGTTGAGCATCTGTGAGCTAAGGGCTGACGGGGAGCTGGGACGGGATTGAAGGTGATACTGCTGGGGCCGCCGGGGGCGGGAAAGGGCACCCAGGCGGCTCGACTGGCGGCGAAGCTGGGGGTCGAGAGGGTCTCGTCGGGAGACCTGTTTCGCGAACATCAGGAGCGGGACACGGAGTTGGGCCGGCTGGCGCGCTCGTACATGGAGCGCGGTGTGCTGGTGCCGGACGACGTTACGATCAGGATGGTAATGGACTGGATCAACGTGCCGGGCCGCGAAAAAGGGTTCGTCCTGGACGGGTTCCCCAGGACCCTGGCCCAGGCGGAAGCCCTGGAGAGCGAACTGGAAGGCAGCGGAGGAATCGACAAGGCGCTTTACATGAGGGTGGCCCCGGAGGAGCTGGCCCGGCGGCTGACGGGGAGGCTCGTGTGCCGCGCCTGCCAGGCGCCGTATCACCAGCACTCGTCGCCTCCAACGGAGCCGGGTAGGTGTGACGCGTGCGGCGGCGAGCTCTACCAGCGGGAGGACGATAAGCCGGAGGCCGTCAAGAGGCGGATCCAGGTCTACACTGACGAGACGGAGCCGCTGATCGAGTTCTACCGTCGGAGGGGGATGCTGGAGGAGATAGACGGCGGGGATTCGATCGAAACGGTTGAGAGGTCTATGGCCGCGGTGGTAGCCTGATGGCCGGGACGTCGAAGACCCTGGGATCGCTTGTCGAAGCGCCGGGCCTGGGTAAATCGGTCGCCTGGCGCCTGCGAATTGCGACATGAAGGGCGTCATAGGAAGGCAGCCGAACGGGATCTCGCTGAAGTCTCCCAGAGAGCTCAAGCTCATGCGGGAGGCGGGCGAGGTCGTGGCGGAGACCAAGGCCAAGCTGAAGAAGGCGATTGAACCGGGAATCACGACACGCGAGTTGGACCGTATAGCGGAGGAAGCGATCAGAGGTCGGGGAGCCGAGCCCTCGTTCAAGGGATATACGGGACCGGGGGTCATACCCTTCCCCGGCACGATCTGCGTGTCGTTAAATGAGGAGATAGTACACGGCATCCCGGGCGACCGGGTGCTGCGCGATGGAGACCTGGTTAGCGTGGACGTTGGGGCCATCGTCGGGGGCTTCCACGGCGATAGCGCCTTTACGGCCGGCGTGGGGGCAATATCCGAGGAGGCCCAGCGGCTCCTGGACGCCACACAAGAGGCCCTTCGCGAGGGCATCGCCAGGGCGGTCGTGGGCGCAAGGATAGGGGACATCTCATCGGCTGTGCAGGCCTACAGCGAGGGTCTGGGCTACTCTGTGGTGCGACAGTATGTGGGACACGGTATCGGGCGTGCGATGCACGAGGAGCCTCAGGTCCCCAACTATGGCATGCCGGGGCGGGGGCCGATGCTACGCAATGGCATGACGCTTGCTATCGAGCCGATGTTGAACGCGGGTGGCTGGGAGGCGGTGCAGCTGGACGATGGTTGGACGGTGGTGACCGCCGACGGCAGCCTCTCGGCGCATTTCGAGGATACTATCGCGATTACTGAGAACGGGGCTGAGGTCCTAACTACTATCGGGGACGACAAGGAACTAGCGGATGGCTAAGAAAGAGGTCATAGAGGTCGAAGGCACGGTTACCGAGGCGCTGCCCAATGCCAACTTCCGGGTGGAGCTGGCCAACGGGCACGAGGTGCTGGCGTACGTGTCGGGCAAGATACGCCTCTACTTCATTCGAGTGCTGCCCGGCGACCGGGTTCTGGTGGAGCTGTCGCCGTACGACCTCAAGCGAGGCCGGATCACGTATCGCTTCAAGTAGAGCCGTGTGCAAGACCCGGCCTGGAACAGTGAGGGGACTTGACGGAGAACAGCCATGAAGGTGTCGGCGTCGGTCAAAACGCGGTGTGCCAAGTGCAGGGTCGTCCGCCGCAAGGGCAGGGTGCTGGTGATCTGTACCAATCCGAGGCACAAGCAGAGGCAGGGGTGATCCCCCTCCATTCGGTAAGCTGTATCGACACAGGCCGGGATAGTTAGGCGTCAGGGAGCGCAGCAATGGCGATAGTAGCCGGTGTAAACATTCCCGATAACAAGAGGGTGGAGATCTCGCTGCGGAGCATCTTTGGCATCGGGGCGACGCAGGCCAAGGATGTCGCTCGGAAGGCCGGGCTGGAGGGGAATCCGCGTGTAAAGGACCTGACCGAGACGGACTTGTCGCGGATCAGGGAGATCGTCGACCGCGAGAAGCGGGTAGAGGGCGATCTGCGGCGCGAGATCAATATGAACATCCGCCGGCTGATCGACGTGGGGACCTACCGGGGCATGCGCCACCGGCGCGGGCTGCCGGTGCGAGGTCAGCGCACGCGCACTAACGCCCGCTCCAAGCGGGGAGCGAAGCGGACGGTGGCAGGGCGCAGGCATGCGGTGACGCGCAAGTAGCAGCGGTTTCTGAGTTTCAGGAGAGACCATAATGGCAAGGCGGCCGAGAACAAGGCGTCGCGAGCGCAAGTCCGTTCCGGTGGGACGGGCCTACATCCAGTCGACGTTCAACAACACGCTGGTGACGCTGACGGACGCGGATGGGAACGTAATAGCCTGGGGCAGCGCGGGCACGGTGGGCTTCACCGGGTCTCGCAAGTCTACGGTCTTCGCGGCCCAGAGGGCCGGAGAGGACGCCGCACGGAAGGGAATGGAGCACGGGCTGCGTGAGGTCGAGGTCTACGTTAGGGGCCCCGGAGCCGGTCGAGAGGCCGCTATCCGGTCCCTGCAGGCCAGCGGACTGTATGTCACCAGCATCCGTGACGTTACGCCGATACCGCACAACGGCTGTCGGCCACCGAAGAAACGGCGAGTGTGAACGAGACAAGCCGGGAGAACCATAAGGCCGTCGACGGGCCCCGACCGGTGGCTGCGCTGTCACTGGGCAACCTGCTGAATGAGACGTTCGCCATCTACTGGGGCCATTTCGGGCGTATCATAGTCCTCGTGGCGTTGGTGCAGGTGCCGGTGAACTTTTTCGGCCTAGTGCCCCTGCACGGACTCGCCGGCTTTTTTGTGGTGGGGGTGGTGAGCCTGGTGGCAGGCATATGTGTGTATGGGGCGGTCATATGGGGGGTGGGACAGCATTACGTGACAGGAGAGATTGAGATCGAGGGGTGCTATCGAAGGGTGTCGTGGAGGGTGATGTCACTGGGAGCCCTGGCTGTGGCGCTGGCCACATTGGGCCTTGTCTCCGACTACATGGCTAGCACGGCGATCACCAGCCAGTCGGCCGGCCTGGGAGTCCTTTTCCTGGTGCTGGGTACGGCCTTTCTGATTGTAACGGTCTACCTCATGGTCACGCCGCAGGCGGTGATTCTTGAAGGTCTCAGGCCGTTGGACGCGCTGAAGCGAAGCTTCACGCTGGTAAGAAATAGCTGGTGGAGGGTCTTCGGGGTGGCGCTGGTCCTGCTGCTGGTCCTCATGGGTCTGGCGCTCGTACTGACTATTCCCTTTGGGGTCGCTTCCGGTCTGGCGGCGCCCGGGGAGACCAATGCGGTTGGAGACGCGTTCGTATTCCTCGCCGGCATGACGGTTTCAGTATTCGTTCCGCCGGTGTTATCCATAGCCACGACGCTTCTCTATTTCGATTTGAGGGTCAGGAAGGAAGACTACGACACCGAGGCGCTGTCTCGGGAGATGGGGCTGGTAACGGCATGAGGGCCTTCGACAGGCTCAGGCCGAGCGGGAAACACCGACGCGCTGTCTCGGGAGATGGGGATGGCAACGGCATGACAGAGGTCCCAGGAGGAAAAGGAATCTAGGATGGCAAGATATATAGACCCGGTCTGCCGCCAGTGCCGCCGGATTGGGGAGAAGCTGTTCCTCAAGGGCGAGCGATGCTACACGCCTCGCTGTGCGGTGGAGCGACGCAAGAGACCGCCGGGCGACCGGATACCGCGGAGGAGGAGGCCGTCGGACTGGGCCATCCAACTCCGGGAGAAGCAGAAGGCGCGGTTTACGTACGGCGTGCTGGAGCGCCAGTTCAGGAAGTACTTCGATCTCGCACGAGAGCAGCCCGGAGTCACTGGGGACAACCTTCTCCAGATCCTGGAGAGGAGGTTGGACAACGTGGTCTACAGGCTGTCGTTCGCCGATTCCCGCCGCCAGGGAAGGCAACTGGTGAATCATGGCCACTTCGTGGTCAACGGAAGGCGTATGACCATTCCATCTTATCTGGTGAAGCAGGGGGACGTGGTGTCCTGGAAGCGTTCCAACGGTTCGATGCCCGATTTCATCGCGGTCCTCACTGAAGACCTGCCCAAGCGCCCGGTGCCGTCCTGGCTGAACCTGGACCCGGCGAAGTTGACGGGGGAGGTGGTGTCGATGCCGGATACTGGCGGCGTGGATAGCGGCATCGACGTACGGCTTATCGTCGAGCTGTACTCGAAGTAAGAGTTAGTCGCTGCAAGGGAGGAATTGAATAGATGGTCCTAGACTTCCAGACTCTAGTTGCTACGGAGACGGCCGAGCCCGAAGAGATCGTTCCGAGCCCCGAGGTCGTGGTTGTGGAGGCCGACGACAGGTACGGGAAGATGACCGTCGAGCCGCTGGACCCGGGCTATGGTATGACCCTCGGAAATGCCCTTCGTCGAGTGCTCTACAGCTCGCTGCCGGGGACTGCCGTCACGTGGGTAAAGATAGAGGGCGTGCTGCACGAGTATGCCACCATACCGCACGTTCGGGAAGAGGTATCTGAGTTCCTGATGAACGTGCGGAGCATCCGCCTCCGGTCAGAGGTAGACCGGCCTGGGAAGCTCCGTCTGGAGGTGGCGGGAGAGGGTGAGGTGTGTGCGGGCGACATCATCTCGTCGTCGGACTTCGAGGTGGTGAACCCGGAGCTGCACCTGGCGGCGATGGACTCCTCCGAGGCGAGGCTTTCGGTGGAGATGAACGTGGAGCGGGGTAAGGGATACGTCGTGGCCCCTCAAGGCGACGGACACCCCATCGGGACCCTGCCGGTAGACGCGGTGTTCACGCCGATCAGGAAGGTCAACTACAGTGTCGAGAAGACCCGCGTTGGCCAGCGGACGGACCTCGAGCGGCTGGTGCTGGAGGTATGGACCGACGGGACGGTTGTGCCTCTAGATGCGGTGCGCCAGGCAGGCGATATGCTGGTGAACCAGTTCTTCCTATTCGCCAACGCTCAGAAGTCCGTCGAGGAGGGGGCCGAAGGGACCGCGGTGGCCCTGAAGATCCCGGCGGAGCACTACAACATCCCAGTGGAGCGGCTGGAGCTGTCATCTCGTACTCTGAACTGCCTGAAGCGCGCGGGCATCAACCGGGTAGGCGAGGTGCTGGAGATGAGCAGGCCCGAGTTGCTTCGGATCCGGAACTTCGGGGAGAAGTCCTACGCCGAACTGTTCGGCCGCCTCCGCGATATGGACCTTGTCCCCCCTGAGCTTGACCCCGACCGTGTGGAGGAGGAGCCGGAAGCTGAGGCGGAGTCGGAAGGCGAGAGCCAGCCGGCGCCGGATGAGGACGAGACGGCGTCCGAATGAGGAAGCACCTGAGCCGGGTCGGGTGGGAGCCCCCGGGATTCCCCGCCCGTCTTCCGGGAAGGACTCTTGAGAATGACCCGTTCGCGCAGTGGACGTCCTGTACGAAGGATGTAGGGAGCGCTAGATGAGGCACCGGAAAGCGGGGCGGAAGCTGTCACGCCCGACTTCGCATCGTATGTCGTTGCTCCACGGCATGGTCACCGACCTGATCCGGCATGAGTCCATCCGCACGACGGAGGCCAAGGCGCGGGAGGTAAGGCGTGTGGCGGAAAAGATCATAAGCGAAGGGAAGAAGGGTGACCTTGCCGCGCGCCGGCGGGCTGCGGCGGTGCTGAGTAACAAGAGAGCGCTGACGAAGCTGTTCGATGAGCTGGGCCCCAGGTATGAGTCGAGAGAGGGCGGCTATACGCGGATGTTCAAGCTGGGACCTCGCAAGGGCGACGCGGCGCCATTGGCCATCATTGAGCTGATGCCGTAGTCGAGGCGCCGGATGAGACTGGCGCTGATTGTCGAGTACGACGGAGGGGACTATCACGGGTTTCAGTACCAGGCCAACGCTCCCACGATACAGGAGGAGCTCCAGAAGGCGGTCCTTCGGTTCACAGGCGAAGAGGTGCGGGTGAGTGGAGCGGGTCGTACCGATGCCGGGGTCCACGCGGAGGGACAGGTGGTCGCGTTCGACACCGACTCGGGCCATCGGCCGGAGAGATTCGAAAAGGCGCTAAATTTCTATCTGCCAGAGGATATATCGGTCCGGGGGGCATACAGGGTCGAAGGAGACTTCGACCCGCGCAGAGATGCGTCTAGTCGCACGTACCGGTACACGATCCTGAACAGGGCGTCGCGC
>JADFHV010000242.1 GCA_022566975.1 Chloroflexota bacterium | reverse complement strand
CCTGCAGCAGGTCGATCATGGCCAGCACGGCGTTCCGGCACGCCAGCGTCAGGTTCTCGCCTTCGTTTCTTGTCCCATCCTCGGCTATTGGCATCCCCACGGTGGCGGTGAAGCGCCGTGGAGCCGCCCACTCGGGCTCGACGAAGTAGTCGCTCCGCTCGAACCGTGGCGCGCGGACACTCCGGCGCGTCGCTTCCCCCTTGAGGACCTGGAACCGGACGTGGGCCGTGGCCCCCATCTCGATTGCCGTGACGCACACCTCCCCATCACCCTGGGCAAAATGGCCATCTCCGGTGGAGAAGAGGGCTCCATCCACCGACACCGGCAATAGCAGCTTCGACCCGCCGGTCAGCTGCTTGATGTCGAGGTTGCCCCCATTCTCCCGTGGCGGTATCGTGCGAAGGCCCGCAGTGGCTCCGGGTCCGGTGGCCGGCACCGCATCTTCGGGGTCTGGTGGGAAGACCAACCCTCCCCGGTCCAACAGCTCTTGTTCTCGCCGGGTCCACGCCTCAACCTCATCTCGAGAAGGCGCCACCCCTGACGTGCCCATGAACGATGCCCCACGAATCCGCACGCCCGGTAGCTGAGGCGACGTGGCCCAGCCGTCTGCGATGGTCCAATGTACCAAGAAAGGGACGGTGTACAGGTCGCGCAGGAATCCGAGCCCGGGCAGGATACCCGTGAAGCCCCACGGCTGGGGCACAATGTCCAGGAACTCCACCTCCAGGAGGTCGCCGGGCTGGGCTCCTTTGACGTAGACGGGGCCGGTCAGAGGATGTATGCGGCCCGGACTCAGCCCTTCGAAATCGGCGATGGTCGAGCTTGGAGTGAGCTGCCCATCCAATGCGTCCAGAGTGGGCAGCACGACCTCCTCACCCTGGTCGACCTCCAGCGCTGGAGGGACGTCGGGGTGCCAGCGGTTGTGGCCCCTGTCCGGCTGGTCCTTGAGCGGCTTGCCGCGATCGATCTCGATGACCTTCATCGTTGACTCCTTGAGGTGTGGCCTGGACTACGCTCCCCGGGAGGCTCGTTACCGACTATTCGCACGGGACAGGCCGGTCGCATCCCGTGCGACAGGTGCCTGGATTGAATCGGCGGCCGTGCGTGCAGGCGCTGCGCTTCGGTCCTGAGTCGCTAGGCGTCGGCACCCCACCGCACATCGAACACCTGGTGCGATCCCGCCAGCCCCTTCAGCTCGACCTCTCGTCCATCCCGGAACTCGAACTCGCCGCTGCTTTCGACCAGCGCCTTCAGCAGCGAGGACACGAGAATCTGCCCGCCTGAGGCCTGCGAGGCTATGCGAGCAGCCAGGATTACGGTCTTGCCGAAGAAGTCCTCGCCCTCCTTGATGGCCTCCCCGGTGTGGAGGCCGATACGGACTCGGATAGGCTCGCCCGGATGCTCGTGGTTGTAGTCGACAAGGGCGTGTTGAATGGCGATGGCCGACTCCACGGCCCGTCTCGCGCTTGAGAAGGCGACCATGAAGCCGTCGCCCTGGCTCTTGACCTCGAAACCCTGATGGGCATCGACCTGCTGGCGAATGAGGGCATTGTGAATTCGCAGCACCTCCTGGGCGCGCTTATCTCCCAGCCGCTCGTTCATGGGGGTGAAACTCTCGATGTCGGTGAACATGATGGTGACCGTGCCGTCGGGAGCGGCATGAGGCTGAAGGTTGGGGCGTTCGACCTCGACGGCGGAAACCACTGCGTCGATGGATGTCTCTGGCGACGAGACGTCGATGCCCTGTAGGCTCATCTTACGCGACAGCACGCGCTCCATAAGAGGCCGCATGCCGAGGTCGGAGGATATGGCGAGCGATTCGTCCAGCAGCGCGGTGGCCTTCTGACGGTCGCCCTCGGCGTCGCGCTCCAGCAGCATGTCGGCGTAGTCGCAGCAGGTCCAGGCCAGCTCGGGGCGGTAGCCCGCTTTGCGGCAGAAGGTGAGGCCATCCTCGAAGTGCGCCGCAGCCTTGTCTAGCTGACCCATGGTGACTGAGAGGAGCCCCAGTAAGCGGTCCACGGATAAGAAGCCAGACTCGTCTATTCCGAACAGCGCTCGAAACGGACTTAGGGCTTCGTATTGCTCCTCGGCAGCCGCGCGGTCGCCCCGCCATACCGCGATAAGTCCTAGGGCGACGCTCGCTTCCATTGTCACAACGGGAGTGACCGTCGGCGACGAGAGCACCTTGCAGACGGCCTCCTTCGCGACTTCCAGACGATCTCCATTGCCACTCATGCTGTCGGCTAACAATAAGGCGATGTAGGCGTCCACGTTCAAAGGACTAGTGGGACGCATCCGGATCAACTCTAACACCCGTTCAAGGTGACTCTCGCCTCGTTCAAAGTCACCGACCGAGTACTCCATAAAGAGCAGTTGATTAGAGAGATATGGGTGGTAAGGGTTCAGGCTCAGGGCACGAGTGTAGAGCTCACGGGCTAACTTCCACTCACCCTTGTACAGGTGCACCAATGCTTTCATCCATAGCGCGGTGAGCAACCCGCCACGGTATCGTGTCCGTTCAGCCATGCTCAGCATGGCGTCGGCATGCGATTGCGCTCCTCCAGGATCACCGGTGATTATGAGAGAAAGCACAACGCATATCCGAGCGTAAATCTCGACGTAAGGGTCATCGACACTGCGGTTTAGCTCCGCGGCCTGTCCATCCTTCAGCACGCACTCCTGAGGGCGGAGGAAGTAGTGTTCTACGCGGCCTGCCCGCGCTAGTGTCCACATTTCCAGAGCCACATCGCCTTCGCCCTCAGCAATGGCGAGGGCTTGATTGAAGGCTTCCTGAGCACCCTCGTAATCTGCCTTTTGCAGCCCCAACTCTAAGCCCCGGTGGGAGAGAAGCCGTCCCGCTTCGTGGGAGTCGGGCGGCACCAAGGTCAGGGCGCGAACAACGAGGTCCGTAACCCCCGTTTGACCGTCTCCAACCGGGTGCTCTGCAACGGCCACAGCTCTGCTGATATCCTCAACATCGACATAGTAATCGAAAGCTCGGGTCAGGCTGGCTCGCGCATCCTGCACCCGCAGGAGGGCGGCCTGCGCTTTGCCGACGCCAAAGAGCAGGGCCGCTTGCTCGTCGTCCATTGCCTGGCCTTCCTTGGCCGCAAGCGCCCGCTGGAAGAAGCCCACTGCCTCCTCGAAGGCGTGTTCGTCCAGCGCGTGCTCCCCGGCTAGCAGTGAATAACGCGCCAGTCTCTCGGTTCCGGTGACCGGTGCAGCCTCGGTGAAGTGATCGGCCAGCTCGGCAGCGTGCTCCGAAGCGTCTGGACCCCACATCTTCTCCAGGGCTTCGGCGACGCGGGCGTGCAGCCTCACGCGCTGGGTGGGGGACAGCTCATCCACCAGTGTGCGCTGGACGAGGGAGTGAGTGAACTGGTAGTGCCCCAGCTCCTGTGGCAACCGCTCGATCACCCTCGCCGCCAGGGCCTCTTCCAGCACATCCAACAGCTCGTCCTCGGAGAGGTCATCTGATAGGGACCGCAATTGGTCCATCCCGAACTCGCGCCCCACAACCGACGCTACTGTCAGGGTCTGGTTGCACGACTCGGACAGGCGGTCCAGGCGCCTTCCCACGGCCGCTCGGACGCCTTCGGGGATGCGAATGGTCCAGGAATCTTCACTTCTGGCTGGTCGCCCATCGACAGGCTCGGGGCCTGCCGCCAGATCCCCTTCCTGCACCAGGAGGCGAACCACCTCGGTGACGAACAGGGCGTTGCCCTCGGTCTGCTTGTGCACGGCATCGGCGAGGCCCACCGGCGGCTCGATTCCTGCGGCGACCTCTATGTAGCGCTCCACATCCTCACGACTCAGTCCTCTCAGCAGGACCCGCTGGAAGCGCCTCTCCCTGGTCAGCTCCCCAAGAGTCTGCGAAAGCGGATGACGGCGGGTCAGCTCCGCCTCTCTGTAAGTAGCAAGTACCAGAACCCGACTACCCT
>JADFHV010000241.1 GCA_022566975.1 Chloroflexota bacterium | reverse complement strand
TGCCTCTCGGTGACACGTTGCGACATAATCGTGAGAACCTGGGAAAAATGGGGCTTTTTAGGGACGAAATTGCCCCGACAAGAATCCCTTGCCGGGGTTTGAGACGACGTTACTTTCTGAAAGCCAGCCAGGTGCTAGCTAAGATACAGGTACACCTCGGGACTCTTCTGGTGCCTGCTCTCCAACGAACCTGTAGCCGACGCCGTAGACCGTCGAGATACAGCCGGACTCCTCGCCGTTCACCTTCAGCTTACGCCTGAGATTGGACACATGGGCGTCTACCGTCCGGTCGAAGCCGTCGAAGTCGTACCCGAAGACATGGTCGATGATCTGGTCCCTGGTGAACACCCTCTGAGGCTCACGGATGAGCAGTCCCAGGATGCGGAACTCCGTGGGCGTAAGCACGACACGGGTGTCGCCCGAGTAAGCGGCGCGGGTGCGGAAGTCCACTGTGACGTTCCCCCGGCTGACCTCGTCCGGACCCTGCTGTGCGGCCTCTCTGGCCGCACGCCTGAGCACCGCTCGCACCCTGGCCGCCAGCTCCTTGGGACTGAACGGCTTGGTGACGTAGTCGTCGGCACCCAGGTCGAGGCCGGCCAGCCGGTCGGCCTCCTCCACCCGCGCGGTCAGCATGATTACCGGAACGTCCGAGGTCTCTCTTAGCTGGCGGCAGACCTCCATTCCGTCCAGCCCCGGCAGCATAAGGTCCAGCACGACAAGGTCCGGCCTCGCCTCGCCGGCGACCCGGAGTCCCTCCAGGCCGTCGGTTGCCGTCAGGACCTTATGGCCATCCCGGGCGAGGTACATGCGCACCAGCTCTGTGGTGTGGATGTCGTCCTCGACTATGAGAACCGTGGAGCCCATCGTCCTGCCTTGCTACTAGAGACGATCTGGCCTAGTTGATTTCCCTAAGACGACCCGGTCTTTTTCCACCCACCCCGCCCGAGGGTATATCTGGGGGACACCCCTTCGGCGATGCTCAGGGCAGGCTCCCAGACCCCCGCGCAAATCCCGACTTGTCGGGACTTACGAATCCTCCGAGTGGGACTATGTGTACCAGGTCTATGAGATGACCCGGCACACATAGTCTACCGAATTCGGCGGTGGCCTATGAGTCCTGCGCCGCCAGAGAGGCCAGGCGCCCCAGGATCCGAGCCTGGATATCGTCTTCGATGGAGGGTCCCGATGGGGCAAAGAAGCCTCGGGCACCTGTGAATGACCCGCCGAATGGCCTACTGTTCCCGAACAGCCGGGCCTGTGAAGTGTCATCCACGGGGGCGTCCGCGGGGGCGTCGTGGTTGAACATGTGGCCACGGAAGTGGCCCCCGAAGCCGCGCTTATGACGTCCTCCGCCCAGTAGCCTCAGGGGGGTTCCCTCGGGCCGGTCCTTGAACCACGCCAGTATCTCGTCCGCCTTGGGCTGGTCGATGACCTCGTGCTCCACGAGCTTTTTCAGCTTCGCCTCCAGGCTCTCGTCGGCGATGTCGTTCTGGGCCTCGCTAAAGGCGTCCTCGACGGTGCCACTGTCCAGCCCGAGGATGTCGGCGACCCTGTCCGCCAGGCTCTTGCGATCGGAATCGCCATCACCGCTGTGTTGGGCCAGGAGCGTTCCGCCGGTTACCGCGAAGGCCAACAGGGCAACGACCGCTGTTACTACAACCCACTTTCTCCTCATCGTCTGGTCTCCTTTCTGGATGGGAATGGTGGATACGTTACCAGGCGACTTTTAAGAAAGTATGAATTAACTGATTCCGTGGGCTGTGATGGAGTGGTCCCGCTCCCTCTGGGGGAGGAAGCGAGAGAGCGCACACGCAGGTGCGCCCCTACGAAGAGATAGGATGAGACCCCACGCCAGATTCCTCGTCGGGGCTCCTCAGAATGACAAGGAGGGTGGAAGGTTGTGTCCGGAGTGCCTCCTGCGAAGAGAGAGGGCGGACCGAAAGCGGGGAGGGCGCACACGCAGGTGCGTCCCTACGAAGGGATAGGAGAAGACCCCACGCCAGATTCCTCGTCGGGGCTCCTCGGAATCGTCCATGTCGGTTGCCTGCGGCACCCTAAAGGGTGACAATCCCGGTTGGCCCTGAAGGGCCAGACCACGCCCCTAATGGTGGGCTCGGCCTTTAGGCCGACCCGTGACACGCCGTTTTCGTGGGAATGATATTGAGGGGGGCGCTCAGGACCGGCCTGGTCTGTCCCGTCCGACATACTTAGAGGGAATCTGCCGGACTCGGACCCCTCGGAGAGCCTGCCGAAGGGATGGGTGCCTACACCGTCGCCAGCTTGACCATCCGGCCGCCGACGAGCCACTCGGCGACGTATATGTTGCCGGCGCCGTCGGTGGCGATGCCGTGGGGGCTGTTGAACTTGCCCTCGGTCAGCGTCTCTCTCGAGACGTTGGGCCAGCCCTCCTGCAGCTTGAACGCGCCTGTATTCTCGCCCAGGTAGCCGACGAGGTTGTCCTCGGCGTCGATGACCGTGACTCGAGACCCTCGGAGCTCGACGACCAGCATGAATTCGCCGTGGACGGCGAACGCGCTGGGGCTGTGGAGCCAGTTGGCGCCCGGCCCGGTGCCGAAGGCCCGTTTGAAGCCGCCCTCGAGGTCGTACACCTGAATCTGGCCGTTGCTCCTGTCGGCGATGTAGAGCTCGTGGTCCGGCTTGCGAGTGTCAACCCAGATCGCGTGGGGGGTCTGGAAGGCGCCGCCCTCACCGTCCTCGCCGTTGATGCTCCCGATATAGCTGCCCGACTTGTCGTAGCGGTGGATATGGCTCTCGCCGTAGCCGTCGGTGACCCATATGTCGCCGTTGCCACCGTGACGCTCCTCGTACACCGCCGTGCCGGTAGGAGAGTACTTGCCGTCCCGGTACACCTCGAGGTCCGGCCGCTCTATGGACATCACCGTCTCGCCGTCCAGGGTCGTCTTGAGCACCTGGCCCGTCAGGTTGTCGGCCAGCCACAGGTACTCGGTGCTGCCCTCCTTGACCAGGGCCATGCCGTGGGCGTTCTCCACGGTCGTGTCCCAGGACCGCTCCAGGTCCCCCTCCTCGTCGAAGACGAGCACCGTCGGGTCCGCCTGATGGAAGGCGATGATGCTCCCGGTCTCGCTCACGACGACGCCGTGGTGCGCCCAGCCGGTCCTGGCGGTCTCGGTGTCCGGGACCTTGGCCCAGTGGTCGATCCATTCGTATGTGTGCCGGCCACTGCCAATACGCATATCGGGGCCTCCTCGAGGAAATGTCTAGCAGGGGTGATCACCGAACGCCTGGGCTGGAGCGGGTTCCCCGTGCCCCTCCAGATTCTTCGCTTCGCTCAGAATGACACCGAGGGGGCCTCAGAATGACATTGAGAGTACCCAGGCTGGCTCTGGTGGCGTCCGTAACCTAAACGGCGGTGCTACCGGTGTCAAGGGCCTTGCGTCGCCGCGAGAGGCGGCGCTTGACACCCGCATAGGCCAGTCAATACGATGCGCCTTCCTGTGGCACGGCGTTGCTGAGTAGCGGGACCATTCGTCGGCAATGCCGGCGTCATCCGCGTTTCCGCCTGGGACCATGGCCCTAAAGCCGAGCTTGAGAGCCGGCGGCAGGTACGGTTTGCTCCATCCAGTGGAAGCGGCCCATGGCCATGAAGCCGTAGTCACGGCTCCACGTGGATGTCATTCTGAGCCAGAGGCGAAGAATCTGGTGGGGTGGGGGATCTTAAGGCGTCCGAGACATGGGCCGGCGGGTAACCTTCATGTCAGGTCCCTCGTTTTTTCCCATTGAGGGACTCGACGTTCCCCCAGACTCCCCCTCCAGATTCTTCGTCGCTTCGCTCCTCAGAATGACAGGTTGGCATTCCGGGCCCAGGACACAGGGGGGCTAGTGAACGGCGGCGGCCGGGGCGGCGGCGCGCTCGTTGACGAGCTTGCCCTCGCGGAACCTGGAGAGGGCGAACGGGCGAATCAGCTCCGGGGTGTCT
>JADFHV010000240.1 GCA_022566975.1 Chloroflexota bacterium | reverse complement strand
ACAAAGCCGTCGATGCCCTCCACGGTGCCCATGATGGGGGCGTAGTCGGGTGTCATGTCGCACAGGCCCGCCCACTGACGCATCACCTTGGCGTTCCGCAGGGACGGGAAGAGCTGTGTGGCGTGCAAGGCCAGCTCCTCCAGCGCATGCAGGGACGAGCGCTGGCTGTAGGTCGGGTAGGGGTCGACGCCTCCCCCTATGACGACCTCGCCACGGTCGGTCTGGTAGACATAGGCGTGCAGGTTGGCTGATGAGACCGTCCTCTCGAGGAAGGGCTTGAGCGGCTCGGTGACGAACGCCTGCAGCGGGTGTGTGGTTATGGGCAGGTCCAGCCCGACCATCGCCGCTATGATGGAAGACCACCCGGCGGTGGCGCTCACGACGACGCCGGCCTTGACCCGGCCCTCGCCGGTCTCGACGCCGGTCACCCTGCCGTTCTGGCGGGTGATGCCCGTCACCTCGGTGAAGGGGTGAAGCTCCGCGCCCAGCCGGTCGGCGCCCCGGGCGTACCCCCAGACGACGGCGTCGTGGCGGATGACGCCGCCCGGTGGATGGTAAAGGGCCCCTGTGATGGGCAGCGGCTTGCCCTCGCGAAGGTCGATGGCGGGCACCAGGTCCTTTACCTCGCGAGGACCGATCATGCGGCTGTCGACGCCCAGCACCTGGTTGAACTCCGCGCGGAGTCTCAGTCCGAACACGGCCGAGTCGGTGTGGCCCAGGTCCAGCCGTCCCATCTGACTGAACAGCAGGTTGAAGTCCAGGTCCTGGGACAGGTCCTCGTACAGCTTGAGGCTCTCGCGGAAGAAGGGGATGCCCTCGGGCGTGAGGTAGTTGGCGCGGATGATGGCGGTCGTGCGGGCGCTGGCACCGCCGCCCAGGTACCCCTTGTCCAGCACCGCGACGTCCGCGACGCCGAGTTTGCCCAGGTAGTAGGCGGTGGACAGCCCGTGAACGCCCCCGCCGACGATGACCACGTCGTAGCGGTCCTTCAGCGGGTGCTTCTCCCACATGCGGTTCTTTCTAAATAGCTGGAACATGGGTAGTTGGTAGTTGTCAGTTGGTAGTTGTCAGTTGGTAGTTATCAGTTATCAGTTTAGAAGATTTCATTACTGACCACTGACTACTGAGCACTGTTTACGCTTTCAATCGCTTCGGTGCCGACGGGGCCGCCGCCGTAGCGTTGGGCCGACTCGACGAGCGCCTCCCACATGTAGTCGCCTAAGTCGCGGGCGAAGTAGAGCTCATAGCCTGGCAGCGCGCCCCTGTCGAGACGCAGGAGGAGGCCGTAGACCTCGGCGAACCGGCCCTCGGCGCAGCTCATGTCGGCGAACCCGGCCTGCGAAAGGTCGAGGTCAGTGACGCTGGCCAGAACGAGGTGGGCCGATGGCCCGGCAATGGCCACCCCGGCCATCCCCGAGGTGACGTCCACCGCGTGGACGCACGTGCCGTCGTGCCGGTCCAGGGTCTCGGCCAGACTCGGCTCGGTCGCCGGTGCGCCGATGACCATCGCCTCGTCGGCTGAGAGGCGTGCCAGCACCACGGAGCCCGACGCGCCAGGGAGGGGCTGCCTGGAGACGCGCCCGACGGCCACTGCTCCCGCGTCGGGGAAGGCGGCACTGAGGGCCGCGTCCAGGTCGTCGCCCTGAAGGCTGGTCTTGGCGAGAGGGCTCACGTCGCAGATTCCCACGGACTCCCGGAGCCTGGCCAGCTCTTCGTCGACGTCGGTGTAGCGGGCGGGCCGTTGCCAGCCGGCGTCGTCCACCATCGTCGCGCCCAGGGCCACGTGTCGGTGGTGCATGGCGGTGAGCTTTGCCGGCTTGCGCTCAATCATGATTCGGTCTAAGTCCCCCCTCTCTAACTCTCTCCCTAGTGGGGGAGAGGATGGGAAAGGGGGTGTTTCCTGTTGCGCTATTCCCTCAGCCGCTTGCCTTTGGGGTCGTAGAAGGCCTTCAGGGTAACCCGCGCGGGCACGTTGCGGCCGTCCATACGGATATGTATCTCGCTGCCATCCTCGGACATGTCGACGGGTACCCAGGCCAGCCCGAATCCCTCGCCCCTTGTAGGACTCAGCCGTGAGCTGGTCACGCGGCCGACCGGCCGGCGACCGACCATGATGGGGTCGCCGTCCTCGGGCACCGTATCGTCGCCCATGGCGAACCCGACGAGCTTGTTCTGAAGGCCTCGCTCCTGGACACCCAGGAGTCCGCCGCGCCCGATGAAGTCCTGTTTGTCGAACTTGACGACCCAGCCCATATCGCTCTCCAGCGGGTTGGAGGCCGCGTCGGTATCCTGGCCGACGATGATGTGCTTCTTCTCCAGCCGGAGTATCCGCTGGGCCTCCAGGCCGAAGGGGGCGATGCCGAACTCCTCTCCCGCGTCCGTGAGAGCGTCCCACATGTACTCGCCGTACTCCGAAGGGAAGTGCAGCTCCCACCCGGTCTCGCCGACGAACCCTATTTTGAGTAACAGGGTCGGAACGCCAGCTACCTCGGCCTGTCTCAGCCTCATGTACCGGAAGCCTTCGGACGAGAGATCGAGGTCGGTCAGCTTGGCCAGCGTCTCCCGGGCCCGCGGTCCCGCGACGTTTATAGCGGCGTAGGCGGAGGTTAGGTTCGTAAAGTGAACGCACATACCGGTGCCGGCCGACCACCACTTGAACCACTCCTCGATGAGCTCGATGTTGCCCGTGGTCGTCGTGACGAAGTAGCGGTCGTCGGCCAGCCGGCTGACGGTGCCGTCGTCCATGATGGTGCCGTTGTCGGCGCACAGTATGCCGTAGCGTATCCTCCCCGTCCTCAGGTCCGAGAACCGATGGGTGTAGACCCTGTCCAGCAGCGCCGGCGCGTCCCGCCCGCGGACGTCCAGCTTGCCCAGGGTGCTTACGTCGATGATCCCTACCCGCTCACGGACCGCCAGACACTCCTCCTGAGGAGAGGTGTAGCTGTACGGCCTTCGCCAGGGCCCGAGGTCAACGATGGAGGCGCCCAACTCCTCGTGCTTCCGGTGGAGGGGCGTGCGCTTGATGGGCATATGTGACGGCCCGGCGAGGGCACCCAGGGGCACCGGCCGTACGGGCGGACGGGCGGTGGTGGCCCCCGTCTCCTGGACTGAGCGCCCGGTGCGTCTGGCGGCGGCGTCTACGAACGCCTTGTGGCACATCTTGCCCTGGCAGGGGCCCATCGTCACCGTGCTGTAGCGCTTGAGAATCTGGATGTCGTCGAAGCCCTCGTCGATGGCCTGGACGATGTCGGACTCGGTGACGTCTTCGCACAGGCAGACGAAGCGTCTGTGACCGGCGGCCGGCGGGACCAGGGAAGACGTGACCGCGTTGGCCCGCTTCCGCCCCTCGATCGCATCGAGCTGACTATCGAGCCGGCCATCGTTGGATGAGCCGCCGCGCGCCGCCCGGGCGCCCGCGAGTCTGCCCTGAAGCACTGACGCGGCCAGGTCGTGGATGCCTGTAACGTCCCCGGCGACGTAGATGTCCGGCGGAAGCTCGCGCGGGGCCATCTCGCCAAGGAGATCGTCGTAGCGCATCCGGGCGCCGGCCATCTGGAGGAGGGAAGCGGCCGGCTGGGCGCTGCCGGACATGCATATGACGTCGCAGTCGAACCTTCGCTCCTCGGCGGTAGGCCGCCCGTCCACGACCCTGGCGACTATCGCCTCGACGACCCTCTGGTTGCCCTCGGCCACCACCACGGTGTGAGCGGGCAGGATGACGACCCCTTCAGACTTGAGGGCCTCGGCGGCCTCCATGCCGTGTGGGAACTCCGGCCTAGAGTCCACCAGGACGGCGATACGGACTCCGGCCTCCAGCAGGTCGAGGGCAGCGTAGTAACCATCGTCGTCGCCGGTGGCGACCACGGCCGTCGACCCCGGCCTGACCCCGTAGAGGTGGACCAGCCGGAGCGCAGCGCTGGCCAGCATGACACCCGGAAGATCGTTCCTCTCGAACACTAGAGGGA
>JADFHV010000239.1 GCA_022566975.1 Chloroflexota bacterium | reverse complement strand
TCGGTGAGCGGCCAGCTGCACCCCACCTCGCCGATGATCCCGGACTTCACGTCGGTACCGTCCGCTCCCTCGGTCAAGTCAGTCACGATGCGCTCGAAGATCTCATCCTCGGTGCGGCCGTCCATGTCGGCCGGGTGGGCGGTGTGGACGTAGTGGGCTGCGCCCATGACTATGTTGACGCCCGTATGTCGTGAGATTCGCGCCAGGCCTATCGGGTCGCGCGCGATACCGATGCTGGTGGCGTCAACAAGGGAGCCGCCACCGAACTGCTTGTACAGCGCCGTCTCCTCGATGGCGTCACTTATGTCGAGCAGCTGGGAGTTGTCCCGGTTCCGGACCGCGTGGTGCCGTATCCAGCCGAGGGTCTCGAAGGAGACAGGCCTGTAGTAAAGGTCCCTCAGGCTGGCCTCGGAAGGGGGCCCCCCCAGCGGCGAGGAGTCGAACAGCAGATGCTCGTGAGTCAGGGTGATGCCCATCCGTCCAGGGTCGACGAGTCCATTCACCGTCTGTACCATGCCAACCTGGTGCTGGTCTGCCATACCGAACGTCCCTCCTTGCGATCGGGTTCTGAAGCCTGGGCCGATCTGTCGGCCGGAGCCATTTGTACATCACGTGTGGGGGCGCGTCAAGGACGCGCACCGGCGTTGACCCGGCGGTGTCCGCCCGATACCCTTACCAGTGTTCCGAGCTCCCACAGAATCCAGAGGAGGGCTACCGTGAGCGGCGAGTCGACCATCACTCAGGAGATGCGGGACGCCATCGGAGTCGAGTCCGAGGCGAACAGCTTCAGGGTCCGCTCGGAAGACATCATCCGTTTCGCAGACTCCATCGAGGACGGCAGCCCGGTCTTCAGCGACGAGCGGAGAGCTCGCGGGACCAGATATGGTGGCCTCGTAGCGCCTCCGACGTTTCTCAGGTCGTGCTATCCCGGCCCTCCGAGGGTACGCGTCGAGGTCCCCCTCTCCGCCGGCGTGGACGGCGGCAGCGAGTGGGAGTACTTCGAGCCCGTTCGCCCCGGCGACACCATCACCGTTACCTCCCAGTTCGTCGATTTCTACGAGCGCGAGGGCCGGCTGGGCAGGATGCTCTTTGCCACCCGGGAGCTGAAGTACGTCAACCAGTTCGAACACGTGGTGGCGCTGGAGCGTAACACGGCCGTCCTTTACAACCCGCCGGGCGACCAGCCGCGCCCGAACAGGGTGTGGGGCGTGGACGAGGAGGAGTGGACCCCACCGACGAGCCTTCCTGCGCAGACGTACTTCGAGGACGTGGACGAGGGCGCGGAGCTGCCTACGCTGGAGAAGAACCCGACAACGCGCCAGCTCGTCAAGTACGCCGCGGCGTCGGTCGAGTACCCGGAGATCCACTACGACCTGAGGCAGGCGGAGGCGGCCGGACTGCCGGACGTCATCGTCCAGGGCTCCCTGAAGCACGCCTTCCTGGGCCACCTGGTGACGAGCTGGATGGGAGAGCAAGGGACCCTGAAAAAGCTCAACGTGCAGTACCGAGGCATGGACGTGCCCGGCAGGCCCGTCTACTGCAAGGGCGTCGTCACGCGGAAGTACGTCGAGAAGGGGGAACACCTGGTGGAGTGCGACATCTGGATGGAGAACAGCGAGGGGGATAAGACGACGCCCGGCTTTGCGCTCGTCTCGTTACCATCGCGGTCTGCCTGATCGGCCGACCATGTTCACACTATCACTGTGGACTCCCACTGTCACGCTGAACTCCCACTGTCACGCTGAACTCCCGGTGTCACCCTGAACGAAGTGAAGGGTCTAAGATGTGCCGACATGCCCAGACGAATCGCAATGATAGAGAGAGGGTGAGGAGATGAGTAACGTCAGCGAGTTCACGTCTGAGTCCGTCGCGGCCGCGTGGGACGAAGGCGCCGACGCCTGGGACCAGTTCGTCGAGTCCGGCCAGGACTTCTACCGTACGGAGATACACGGTCCCGGTCTTCTCCGGGCCTGCGGAGACGTGAAAGGCCAACGTGTCATCGACGAGGCGCGATGAGGGAGCATATTCGCACGAACCTGCCCGGGACCTAGCCTTCCGGGCCTTAAATCACAAGCGGCGTTACCTCGAACTGGAGGACCTCGATGATTAGCAGACTGCGACCCTTGGACGTGGCAATCTCGTTCCGGGAGCGGACATACCGCCTTGGGGAGCCCATTGACCTGACCGTCGACCTGACGCCGCATCGAGACTGTGACGTCAGAGAGGGCCGCATAGACCTGATGGTCGAAGAGCAGTGGACCGAGAGGTCTACGGTGTCTTACGAGAAACCGATAGTCCAGACCGGCATGAGGGGCGAAGTACGGGTGATCGGGAGCACTACGGAGACCAGGCAAATCGTCCGAGAACACAAGGAAAAGTACGCGCACAGCAGTACGGCGTTCCTGGAGGCTACTCGCCTCGATGCGGGGAGGTCCGAGGTGTACCGCGTCCTGCTCCAGATTCAGCCGGACCCGCCGGCTCACGCCAACGAAGCCAAGGCGCGGTGGTGGCTCCAGACCGTCATCGACGTCGCGGGCGCCCGCGACATCAGGGCCCGCACAAAGGTCGACATCGCGGTCTGATCCGCCTTGTGCCATATCTAGTTCAGAGTTTTCTTAGCCTCAGCGTGAAGGCCGGATGGTATGCCGCAGCCTTCAGGCTGCGGTTTGGCAGGAGATCCAGACACTGCTACTTCTTAGTTTCAAGATCCGACAGCTATGCCCTACGCCATTAACGGCTCCCTACGCATCCACTACCGGATTGAAGGGGAAGGGCCGTCACTGGTCCTCCTCCACAGCGATACAGGGAGCTTCATGACCAGGTAAGCCGCAAGTAGGGACAATGCGCGCTATGGCCTCTTGCAACGCCATACTGCTCGACGCTTGGGGGACATTTTGGCGCGCCTGAATTCGCCGGTTGACGTCTGGGGTGAGATATCAACGGGCTTGGGCATGGACATCATCCCGGCTGACCGCATTCAGGAAGTTAACGAGGCGACGAGGCCGCGGTTCCTTCCGAGGTGGGAGGCATTTGAGATCTCAGGAGCGCCTACTGAGCCATCAAAGGTCCAACGATATCGGTTCGTGGGTACCATGGTCGATCACTGGGAAAGAGGCGATTGTCCTCGTCCAAACCTGTACATGAGGTGAGCCAATGGCCCACTACAAGGCGGTGCTGTTCGATGCCGATGGTACCCTCTGGTACTCACAAACGTCTCCCAAAGGGGTCTGGCGGGAAATACTGGAAAACCTAGGGTTTGATATGCGGACTGAGCAGGTCGAAGTGGCATGGGAGAGGGAATGGAAGCTTCTTGAGCCCCAATATTTAGCCTTTGAATCCACAGGACATCCCAACGAACCGTCGGCCATCGAGAGCATGTGGGCGGCTTCGGAGGAGCGGGTTGTTGACGGTTTAGGTCTTACCGTCGACCTGAAAAGATTAAGACGAGTCGCCGATGAGCGATTTACCGTCAACGTTGACCTGTGCCCGGAGACAGTGGAGGTGCTGGCGAAGCTCCGCACGATGGGTATGCAGATGGCTATTGTCTCCAATGGTGTCAATCAGGAACGAGCGGCCGGGCGGCTCGGCATAGACGGGTGCTTTGATCGCATCGTCGGGTCGGTGCACGTGGGGTTCGCCAAGCCCAGCCCTGAGATATTCCACATAGCCCTCCGCGCTCTGGAAGTCAGTCCAGAAGAAGCCATCATGTTTGGCGATACCTGGGACGACGACGTAGAGGGAGCCAAGAACGCCGGTATAAGAGGTGTTCACCTGAACCGGTCTGCTGGTCCGAGCCCCGGTGCAGAAAGTATCAAGGACCTTCGCGGAGTCTTGCGGCTCTTGGCGCAGACATAGACTCGCGAGTGTAATAGAAATTGGCGGCTGAGGTTCTCACTTCCCAGAGGCCTGGATGACAGAGCGGGCGTGAGCCCTGGTCAGCCAACGATACGCCAACACCTCGCGGCAA
>JADFHV010000238.1 GCA_022566975.1 Chloroflexota bacterium | reverse complement strand
CCATCATGGAAACCGCGACTACTCTCCTACTGGCGTACCTCCTGGGGGCGCTCCCGACCGCCTATCTCTTAGGTCGCTATCTAAAAAGAGTAGACATACGGGGGCTCGGCACCGAGAACGTGGGCGCTCTGAACGCCTATCGGGAGCTGGGCAGGGGCGCGGGGGTCATCGTCCTTGCGGTTGACACGGGCAAGGGGGCTGCGGCGGTCCTGCTGGGTCAGGCCCTGGGAGCGCCGGATGTGGCGCTGTATTTCGCGGCTCTTCTGGCGACCCTGGGGCATAACTTCTCGCCCTTTGTCGGTTTCAGGGGAGGGAAGGGAGGGGCGACGGTGCTGGGGATCTCAGCGGTGATGCTGTGGCAGATAACGGCGGTCGCCGTGGGGGTGGGGGCTGTCCTTTTCGCCGTGACGCGCCACCCGGTCTGGTCCCTGACGGGAGTCTTTGTGCTCCTGAACGCGCTTACCATCGGGACCTCACAGCCTCTTGGGCAGATTCTCATCTGTCTGGCGCTGTCGTTCATCGTTGCGGGCACCCATTTCCTGAGGCGGTATCCCCAGATAGTCCCGGCGGTGAGGCAGCGCGACTGGCGAAGGTTCATGAGCATCGAGTAACCCCACCGGCATCTCCTCGGCCGCTTAGTCGGCTGGAAGAAAGAGAAGAGGGCGTCTCCTGGAGTGGGGACGCCCTCTTCTCTTCAGGGCCTCTTCTCTAACTCTCGCCGCCAGACGTGGGAGAGGATAACGCACATTCTGGTGTCAGGTTATCAACAGAGCCAGCCTCTAGGGGTGTGCAGTCCTCCCGATGAATCGGGATCGGGATTGCCGGGAGTCTGAGAGCCTGCCCTGAGCATCGTCGAAGGGGTGTCCCTCAGATACCAATTCTTCCCCCTTACTGGCCAGAGCCTGTCCTGAGTCAGCCGAAGGAAAGGGGGGGGGCAGGGGATGGTCGAGAGGGCTTTTCAACACCCTACTAGTCGTCGTCGCTGGTGCCGAACTCGGGCTCGAAGGGCGGTGGCGACAGGAAGAGGCCGTAGAGCCTGCCCGCCGTCCCTATCCACGCCCGCTCGTAGACCGTCGCGTGCCCCACAAGGGGCTGATTGTTGACCCTGACTGTCGGTGCACCGCGCCGGCCGCGAAGCGCTATCTTACCTTGAGAGAAGCTGAACGACAGCCCCTCAAGCCCTGAGATACCCAGCTCCTTGCCCCTCACGACGTCCTTGAACAACAAGCGCATGATGGGCCGGCGCTTGAGGTTTGAAAAGTCCACCACTGGCTCGTCGCGGTCATTGTACAGATAACCGTAGGGATCGCTGCGTGTGTACCGGTACACGGCCGCGGCGGCCGCGAGAGCCGCCAGCGCGATCACGATGCCGGCGACCACGGACCATGGGAAGCTCGACGACTCGGGTTCGGCCTGGACCAGCGGCGGCCGGGCAGCGGACGGCTGCGGAGCGGCCGCTGCCGACACCACCGGCGACGGCGGAATGACGGAGGAGAGGATCATGTAATCGGAGGCGTAAGTGTATTGCCTCCCGGCGTAGTCGAGGTTGAGCTGGAAGTTCAGCGTGAGGAGGCCCTCCTCGCGGGGGGTGAAGAAGACGTCGTACATCCAGGCACGGCCCCCGTCCAGCAGACGCTGGGGCTTGACCTCGAGGTCGCCCGCGTCGCCGACGTTGGACGAGAGCCCGGCGACCAACTGCTCCGCAGAGACGCTATAGGGCTGGCCGGCCACGTGGACGAGGATAGTGGCTACCTTGGTCCTCTCATTGGGCCTCAGCTCGTCCGTCTTTATCGGGGTCACGTCGATCGCGGGGAATCCCTGCCCGCGGAAGCTCGCCTGCGAGCTAACGCTGTGGTCGAACTCGGGCCAGAAGAGCTCTAGCTCGACCTCGTAGGAGCCCTCGACCGTCACCGGGGGGATGGTGCCCGAGTAGTACCCATCTCCCGCCTGGGCGTCCCCCGACCGGCCATCGTCGTTCAACTCGTGGACCAGGGTCGCGCCATCCGGGGTGGTGATCCTGGCCACCACTCTGACGTCGCTGAGGGCGACCCGGTAGTCCCCATCGGTGACATAGGCGACCAGAGTAGTTGGTTCGTTGAGGGGAACCGCCCCGTACGGCACAAGGGCGACGGTATACTTGTTAGCCGCGAAGTGCCAGGCGGAGACGGCTCCATCCATGCCGCGCACCTCCACCGTCCACTGGCCCGGAGCGGGGTCGATAAGCCTCCAGATAACGACATGGGGGGTCTGGATGACCGAAGACTCGGTCCGGTCTCCTGCGGAGGCCTCAAGCCCCGCGGGATTGCTGAGCCGCAGCGAGCCGTAGAGGTCCTCCTTGAAAAACATGAGTGTGACGTTGCTGGTGCCCGGTGCGATACTCAGCGAGGAGGTGAAGACCTCGTTGGGCGACAGCACTTGTTCACCGAGCCTCGCAAGAGAGCCCATGGCCTTGTCGCGGAGGATCATGTCTGCCAGGACCTTGAAGCCGCCGAGGACCGAAAGCTCGAGCGACTCGCCTCCGGACTGGGCTGCCACGTCGTCCAGAAACCGCACGACCTCCTGAGATGCTCCCGGAAGCCTGAGCCCGATTACCGGCCATCCACCTGCGCTCATCAGGTCAAGGGTCGGACCGAGACGGTCCGCCTCCATCGATAGGTCCGCGTCGGAGGTGGGGCCCGTCACCAGATAGACGGTCGATCCGCGGGGAGCGCCTGTCGAGTTGAGCAGGTTGTAGGCCTGAGTAAGCGCACCGACGAGGTCCGGCGGCGGCGGTCCCGCCAGAGAGGGGCCGACGCCCGCGTAGAGCTGCTCGTGTGACACGTCGAATTTCGGGGTGCCCGGCTCGGCCGGCCCAAACACCTCGGTCGGCTTGTCCGCGGCGATGAAGGTGTAGGAGTCACCTTGTCCCAGTGCTGCTACCAGGCCGACAGCCGACCGCGCCAGGTCGGCCCCGCCGGAGGTCCGCGCGACGGAGGCGCGGTCGGCGACGAAGATTACGGTCCGCCGAGCGCCGTGGGAGTCCGCCAGCACGACTTGACTGGTGACAAGCAGCGAGATGATGATTGCAAAAGAGATGAACGCGGATTTACGTTTGAGCATCTTCAGCCTCCCCCAAATTACACCGTAACGAGCGGCTTCGTGCGTAGTCAATTCAAATTGGGTGCAGCTTTCCGGGATTCGTGTCGACACGGGCCCGTCCCCGAGCGCCTACCAGACCGACCGGGCATCGGCCGGGGCGGGGTGAGCTTGCGGAGAGGTCTACTCGGCCTGACCGCCCTCCTTTTAGGGTTCGGTCTGGCCGCCCAGGTGGCCGCTGGCTGTGGTGGAGACGCCGGCTCAGAGGCCACGCAGGCGCCTGTAACCGGGCTCATTCAGCAGGTCGAGCCTAGGTCTTTGCTTGAGATCGAGTCGCTCACGGTCGTGGACGGAGCGGGCCAGGTCTGGGTATTCGAGGGTGGAGACACGGGGCCGGCCGAGTTCAGTCCCTCGCACCTGAGGGACCACATGCTGTCCGGCCTGCGGGTGACGGTGACATATCACCGGGAAGACGACAGGTTGGTAATCGACGACATCACGGACTAGGCCGTCATGTCAAATCCGTTCCTGGCCCTCGCCTCAAGACGGCCGTGCGGTTGATCAGGTTTGGACCACGCCCTTAAGGGTGTGGCATCAGGGTGGAGAGGCGGGCTGATGACCGGGCTCGCGAAGGCCACCCCCTCCCCAGATTCCTCGTCGCCCCGAGCCCGTCCAGGGTTCGTGGATTGGCGTCGGCTCCTCGGAATGACATCTTTGGTCAGGCGTCACGCACGGGAGTCAGGTAAATCGTTAGCAGCCTTCAGGCTGCGGGCATATCAAGAGGGGTTTGCCAGCGTCTCAACGCGGTGTCTCCCGCCTCCTGGTCGCTCGACGGGCGCTGTACCAGACGTAGACGCCCCCGCCGATAAGCACGGCGAAGACCACGAGGAACACGGCTGAACCCGCCGGCC
>JADFHV010000237.1 GCA_022566975.1 Chloroflexota bacterium | reverse complement strand
AAAGTCGGCATCGTTACCGGCGCCGGACGAGGGATAGGCCGGGGCGTCGCCATGCTAATGGCACAGGAAGGCGCATCGGTCGTGGTCAACGACCTCGGCGGAGCGGTCGACGGCAGCGGCGAATCGTCGTCGCCGGCGGAGCAGGTAGTACTGGAGATCAGGAGCGCCGGAGGTACGGCCGTCGCTAGCCTGGGATCAGTGGCCGAGTACGATTCGGCGTCGAAGATCATTCAGACCGCCATCGACAACTTCGGAAGAGTAGACGCGCTATGCCACGTCGCCGGCATCCTCCGCGATCGAATGGTGTTCAACATGACTGAGGACGAGTGGGACGACGTGATCCGCGTACACCTCAAGGGCACCTTTTGCACCACCCACTTCGCCTCTATCCACTGGCGGCAGCGACGGGAGTACGGGCGTCTTATCAACTTCACCTCAGGCGCGGGCATCGAGGGTAGTCCGGGCCAGCCAAACTACGCGGCCGCCAAGGCGGGCATCATCGGATTCACCCGCAGCTGCGCCAACGCGCTGGTGCGCTACAACGTCACCGCCAACTGTATCGCCCCCAACGCGGCCACGCGTATGGCCGACCGAGGTCTGAACGTCGGCCAGCCCGGAGCATTTCCGTCGTCCGAAGGGGCTGCCGGTGGCGAGTGGGACCCGACAAACGTGGCCCCGGCGGTCGTCTTCCTGGCGAGCGAGGCCGCCGGCAACGTCTCCGGCAGGGTCATCGTGTCGGAGGGCTATCATGTCGGCCTCTACTCCCAGTCGGAGCAGGTAAGGCACATCTACAGCGACGGGCCGTGGGACCTGGACCACCTCTTCGAGATATTCCCGCAGACCATCGGCAAGGATCTTACTCTTCCCGAGGCGCGTCGCGGATAGCAGGCTGGAGGTCGCTTGGCGACAGGCGCTCGACCTCAGGGGCGCATGACTAACGGCCTCCACGTCGTTTGACATCACTCCGCGCGTACCACTACACTCGTTTTTAACTTAGGCAAGGGTGCAGGCGAGCCCAGGAGGTGAAAGGCGCAGATGAATTTCGGCCGGGCCAGGTTATTGCTTCTGTCCGTCTTAGCGCTTATGGCCTTGTCTGTGGCCTGCGGTGGTGATGACGACGGAGATGCGGCGGCGGTCGTCACGCTGATCCTCAGCCCAAGCCCTAACGCCAACCACGCGGGTGTCTACCTGGCCCAGCAGAAGGGCTACTTCACCGAGGAGAACCTGACCGTCAACATAGAGTTCTCTGCCGATCCCGAGTCCGCCATGCGAGCCGTTGGAGCGGAGACCAAGGACTTCGTCATAGGGAACCAGTTGACGCTGCTGAAGCTCCGGGACGAAGAAGTCTCGGTAATGGGCATCGCCGCCATAACCCAGCACGCCCTCCACGGCATCGTTGCGCCGGCCTCAGCCGGCGTCGAGAATCCTCTGGACCTGGTGGGCATGAAAGTTGGCTATCCCGGCACCACAAACAGCGAGCGGTTCCTCAACACGATGCTCGTCAGCGACGGCGCGAACGGAACCCAGGACGTTGAGTTGGTCAGCTTCGAGTCCGGCCTGACCGAGGCGCTGCTCAATGGGACCGTTGACGCGATCATGTCGCCGGACTGGCCCCACGCCCAGGCAGAGGCCGATAACCAGGGACAGCCCGTAACCGTGCTGCGATTCAAAGGGTGGTCACTCCCGGAACACTATGAGCACATGCTGGTCACCAGCGAGAGGAACTTCAAGAAACGCGAGAACCTCGTCCGCCGCTTCACCAGGGCGATACGCCGCGGATACGAGGACGCCCTTGCCGACCCGCAGGGGGGTATAGACGCCCTGCAGGCCGGAACGACCGAGAATATCGACGAGACACTCGAACGGGCCGCCGCCGATCTGCTGGCACCCCTGTGGGCGCCCTTCCGTCCGATCCGCGGGTCCCGGGTCGCACTGATCGGCGACCAGGACGTGAATGTGTACCTGACGTTGATCCGGTGGATGCGCGACAACAAGCTCGTGGGCAGCGTAGTCCACTACTCCACCGCGTACCACAACAAGTTCAGCCTCATCGAGGAGTGAGGCCTCCACCCCTCCAGCATCTTCGCGGGACCCCACTCACGGAGGAATCTGAGACAGACGGTCCCCATACCCCTGCGTGAGAGGCCGTATGAACGCGAACAGACGCCGGCCCACGATCTCAGGGCACCGGTGGACGCAGGCGCGCCTCTCCCCTAGCCTATCGTGCCCGGCCCACGTAGAGAGCAGAATCGTGCGAGGTCTCCTGGCGGTCTGACGGCCTTTTGCGATGCCCGAAACGGCCCAAGCTTATCCGTGCCGAATTCGATCACCGTCCTCGCTTCGGCGAAGGTGGATGCCGTGTTGTATTCCGTTGAACGCATGGATGATTACGTATGTTTCCGCTGGCCCAGGTCTGTGTGAAAAAAGTAATTAACGCCAATCCGCAAAATTGCTTCGAAACCCCCTTGACAATTCTCGGCCGGCCCTGCTAACATACAGTAGCTCCGAGGAACCGAGTCGAATGCTCGAAGCGAAAGGGACCAGAGCTGGTTAGCCAGCCGAGGGACCGGACGCAGACAGCAGATAGGCAAAGTCCCTCGGGGCATTTTTTTCCCCACCACCACATGTTACGCGACGCGCCCCAACACCATGCTCTCCTCTGATGACTAGCATGGTGCTAAATCCCGACGGCTCGGGACGACCATCCCCCGAACCCCATTTCCTTCGGCTGACTCAGGACAGGCTCTGACCAGGAAGGGGGAAGAAATTGTATCTGAGGGACACCCCTTCGACGATGCTCAGGGCAGGCTCTCAGACTCCCGGTAATCCCGATCCCGATTTATCGGGAGGACTTCACACCCCATATCTCCTTCAGCCTGTTAAACCCTCTTTTCGTGTGGATGATATTCCGCACACGGGACGATACCGATTATCCTGCTAAAGGCCATAGGACTGGGGGATCGAATGCCGCGCTCTTTAGGCCGCAGTGCACCAAGAGGGTTTCATCCGGTCCGCAGCCGACCATAGTACAATTGCGCCTGCCGGTATCTGAGAGGCCCCAGGAGAGTTGACAGTGCCAGCACCCACGTCTGCCGAGCTGAGCTTTACCGAGGCCGACCTGGACTTCGTGATCGCCGCAGCGGCCCCCGGCGCAATGGACACCGAGCGTCTGAAGGTACTGGTCCGCCAGGACCAAGAGTTCCGCAAGGCCATGGTGAGCGACGACGCCGTCTTTCGACGGGTAATGGGAGACGATGACGTCTTCCTGAAGGTCTCCCCTGCCCTCTACTTCGAGGTGCTTCTTCGCCGGGCGGCCAAGGAGATCGAGGCCACAACCCACACGCTGGAGCGCGCCGGAAAGCAGAGCATCCCGGTCTTCGATACACCCGCAGTCGTCAGGCTGCTGGCCCGCGCCGGCGTGGTGGAGTATCTGGCCCACATGCTCGCATCGTTTACACGCATCCAGAGCTACGTCGTCCCGGTGCGAGTCCGGCGGGGCGTCAGACGCCGCGTCCGCTACAACGACATGGACATAGAGAGTCTGATACGATTTTGCGCCACCGTGGAGGAGAGCCAGCGCTTCCGGTTCTACAAGCGGATCGCCGACGTATGCCTCTTTATCACAGGCATGTTCGCGGGCCACACCTTCTTCGGCCACCGTCGTTCCGAGCCTGACCAGCCTCGCCCTCTCCGCTTCAGGACGCGGCGCAGCCTGGAGGAGTACGAGATGGAGGGCAGGCGTTTCTATGGACTCGCGGGCAGGCACCCGACGGCCCAAACACTAGAGCTCTCCGATGTCTTCGGCCTGCTTCGAGAGCACTTCGGGTCCGCTCGCAAGCCCCTGAGCTTCATCTCCACGCAGTACCTGCACTCCGGGAGACACCAGCTCTTCGGCATGGCAAACTAACGTAGGGGCGGTTCGGGAGCCGCCCCTACTGGGTCGATCACCTATTCGGCCTTCTTGATGTACCTGTAGTCGATGGTGAAGGCCTGTGGAACAGCAGTCAGGCCGGTCATGCCCGCCTTCTACGCGAC
>JADFHV010000236.1 GCA_022566975.1 Chloroflexota bacterium | reverse complement strand
GCGGGGCGTCGTTTACATGAGAGAGGCCGCCAGAGACCTGGGAGTAAGCACCGACGGGGCGCGAGTGGTGATACAGGGATGCGGGCAGGTCGGGTCCTGGACGGCGCGTCTCGCGGCGGAGGCCGGTTGCATTGTCACCGCCGTCAGCGACGTTCAGGGGGGCGTGTACCGGGAGAATGGCCTCGATCTTGAAAAGCTCTTCCGATACAAAGACGAGGCGAGGACCGTCGTGGGGTTTCCCGACGCCGACGCCGTGTCAAACGAAGAGTTGCTGGAGCTCGATTGCGACTTTCTGGTGCCGGCCGCGATCGACAGGGTAGTCCACGCGGACAACGCTCCCAAGGTCAAGGCGAAGGTCGTCGTCGAGGCAGCCAACCATCCGTTAACCCCGGAAGCCGACCAAATCCTCAGCGACAGGGGCATACCAATACTGCCGGACATCCTCGTGAACGCCGGCGGCGTTATAGTCTCCTACTTCGAGTGGACCCAGAACCTGTACCAGCACCAGTGGGAACAGGAGCGGGTGACCGAGGAGCTTGAAAAGATCATGACGCGCGCCTACCAGGCGGTCAAGGAGACGGTAGAGCGCGAGTACCTCAGCTATCGAGAGGCTGCTTTTGTGATCGGCATCGGTCGCGTGGCCCACGTGGCCAAGCTCAGGGGCTTTATCTAGCGGCTCATCGCGTTGATCGGTCCCGTTCCGCGTAGCATCGCCATGTCATTCCGACGGCCTTGACCCCCGGCCGTGGCAAGGGTAGCCTTGGCCTGCGGTCCTGAGCACAAACCCGGCCGGATTAGGGTAGCTGCGTTGTTGCTGAACGTACACGAGGGCACGGCGATGGAATTCGGCTCGTTCATGGAGTTTCACACCAGGGAGGGCCTGGGCCAGCCGGCGGCTTTCGATGAGTCGTTCGCCCATGTGGACATGGCAGAAGAGTTGGGCCTCGACGCGGTCTGGATGGCCGAGTCCCACTTCAGCCCGGGCCGGTCGGTCCTGTCCGCTCCACTGGTCCTCGGCGCAGCCATCGCTGCCCGGACCAAGCGTATCAAGATAGGGACGGCAGTCCACGTCTTGCCCCTAGGCAACCCATTGCGGACCGCCGAGGAGGCAGCCACCCTGGACCACGTCAGCACTGGCCGATTTGAGTTCGGGGTCGGTCGCAGTGGACTGCCGGGCTCCTACGAGGGCTACAACATACCCTATGCCGAGAGCCGCGAGCGTTTTTTCGAGTATCTCGAGATCATCCTGAAGGCGTGGACCAGCGAGCGTTTCTCCTACGCCGGCAAGTACTACACATTCGACGACGTGTGTCTTGTGCCCAAGCCGTTCCAGTCGCCACACCCGCCCGTCCGCATCGCTGCCAACACGGCGTCCACGTTTCCCGTCATAGCCGGCATGGGCTTCCCCGTCTTCATAGGGCTCCGTGGCCAGGGTGTATCCCAGGTGGCCGAGCACGTGGATACATACATACGAGCATGGCAAGAGGCTGAACATGAGGCGCCCGCAGACGTCTCCCTCCGCCTGCCCGTTTACGTGGCCGAGGGCCGCGACGCCGCGCTGTCAGAGCCGGAGGAGAGCTTCATGCGCCAGTTCCGCCGTCTGGGCGGCCAGCTTGCGACCTCGACAGCCAGGGCGGGAGCCGACGACGCGGAGGGGAGGGCCGAGCGAGCCGAGGAGCTGGCCTCGCTGACGTGGGCGCGGGTACGGCGCGAGAAGGTGGCCGTAGGGACCCCGGAGATGGTGGTGGAGCGCATCCAAGAGCTGAAGGAGACCCTGCACCTCAGCGGCGTCGTGGCCGAGTTCAACGCCGGCGAGTTGCTCCCACCGGAGGCGGTCTCCAGATCGCTCAAGCTGTTCTGTGAGAGGGTGATACCGGCCTTCAGGTAGCGACGGGCAAGGAGAACGACTTGATCGTCGACGTGCACCGGCACATGTGGTCCGCCGCGCAGCGGCACCCCATTGTCCGTGAGATTGCTCACTCGGCGCCGCAGGTCCGCTATCACCAGCCCGATGATGTTCCTCTGGTGCCCGACGTTGACTCCACAGCCGATGCCATCGTCGCCGAGATGGACGAGGCGGGCGTGGATGTCTCGGTGCTGCTCATGGCGGACTACCACCGCCGGTTGGGCGACGCCATCTTCAGCCCGGAGGGGGAGAACCGTGTTCAGGTGCAGATGGTCCACCGACACCCGGACCGCCTCATCTCCTTCTTCGGAATGGACCCCCGGCGGCCGGACGCGGCCGAGCTGTTCGAGAAGGCGCTCGTCGAGTGGGGTGTCAGAGGGCTCAAGCTGCATCCTACGGTGGGCTTCTTCCCTCACGACCGGGCGTGCTATCCGCTGTACGAGAAGTGCGTGCAGCACGGCGTTCCCGTCATCTTCCACACTGGACCCATGCCGTCGCCGCTGTACGGACGCTACGCCAGGCCCACCGAGTTTGACGATGTGGCGGCGGACTTCCCCGAGATGACCCTGATCATGGCCCACTCGGGCCAGGGCCATATCGCGCTGTCGCACCTTTGGATCGAGGCCCTGGCAGTAGCCAGGGAGAAGCCGAACGTGATACTGGAGCTGTCACTATGGCAGATCGTCTACAAGGAGGACCCGCGGGCCTTCGTGCGGTCACTGGACCAGATGCGTCGTGAGATCGGGGTCGAGCGCATCGTATTTGGAAGCGACTTCCCCGGACCGAGAGACGTGCTGCCGCTGGACGCATGGGTGGGAGCCATCAAGTCCCTGCCCTCCCTGGGTGAGGAGCACGGCGTGCGGTTCGACGACGCCGATGTCGATGCCATTCTTGGGGGCAACGCGGCCCGCATACTCGGCCTTGGGGACCGGGCATAGGGTCCGGCAAGCGCGACGGGTGTTATAATACTCGCGGGAGTACGGGACGCCGAAGTGCACGCAGCACCTGAAGGGATGTATTGGCTGAATCTAACGTAGCAGTCCTTATCGATTTCGAAAACGTGGGCCTGGACAGTATCCAGTACCTGCTGGACCAGGTGTCGGACGTGGGGCGGGTTACCATCAAGAGGGCCTACTCCGACTGGTCCGTGCAGCGTGAAAAACGCGACCAGCTTCTCGAGCTGGGTATCGAAGCAGTCCACCACTTCCGCTCCAACAGGTCCGGGAAGAACTCCAGCGACATCGTCCTCGCTATCGACGCGATAGACCTGCTGCACGGTGCCCCCATAGACACCTTCGTCATCGTCTCTTCCGACAGCGACTTCGTCCCGCTGGTGAGCAAGCTCCGGGCCGCTGGCAAGGGGGTAATCGGGTCCGGCCGGCACGGCGCCGCGTCGCCAGTGCTCGTCAAGTCGTGCGACCGCTATATATACCTGGACGAGCAGGTAACGCCCCAAAAGCGAAGCGGAAGTGCAAGATCGAAGAAGACGCCGGAGCCCACCCTGCTCACCCGCGCCGTCGAGTCGTCCATGGACGGCCAGGGCCAGGTGGTCGGCTCGAAGCTGCACCAGACCGTGCAGCGCATCGATCCCAGTTTCAGCTACAAGGCGCTCGGGTATAGGAGCTTCACCCTGTTCCTAGAGGCGTCGAGCGAGGTCACGGTAGACCGGCAGAAGGATGCCGGTGACGTGGTCGTGCGGTTGGCCAACGGTAGGGACCGCCGTGACGGCGGCGCAAGCGGCGCCGGAACTGTGCCGCCTCCGTCCACTGGGCCGCCTCCGTCCACTGGGCCGCCTCCGTCCACTGGGCCGCCTCCGTCCACTGGGCCGCCTCCGCCTACTGTGCCGGCTCCGCCCAACTGGGACATCGAAATCGACGCAGCCTGGTCCAGTCGGCGGCAGGCAAGGCTGTCCGGGCAGGCTGCCAGGTCCGACGCGGCCAAGGTGCTTGGTGTCAGTGCCCTTGGCGCGTCACCGTTCCACTCACTCGACGCGCTGCTGGCAGCCAGCCCACTCCTGGCAGACCGATGGCGTCGGGATGGAAACGCCATTCTCAGCCGATAGGCCCTTAGCGGTCTACACCATCTCTCCCAGGGGCATCGCATGCTGCTGGCCCTAGACATCGGCAACACCAATATCACGCTGG
>JADFHV010000235.1 GCA_022566975.1 Chloroflexota bacterium | reverse complement strand
GGGTTGGATGCGCCCGGGCAATCTCCGCTTGCGGGGCCGCTCTCCACAGAGCGACCCGGATGCTCCAGATACTCACAGATTCGCGCTTGCCCCCTTGGAATTCCACTTGACCGCTGAGTTAGACTGACCTCGGCGGCCCGAAAATACTCCAAATCAACACACGATCGTCGGCAGTGATTACACGTCTCCACTCGAGCGAACGTCTGGCCAGGATAATCGCGCTAACACACCTCCGTAGCGGCCGCTTCATCGTCGGTGTCAGCTTCGTCCTTTTGTCCGGACTCTTCGTCGCCCTGCGCCCCGTCGAGCCACTGCACGCCCTGTTCATAGCGCCGGTGGCTCTCGCGGCGCGAGGCGGCTTCCGCGCTGGACTCGTTGCAGCCGCGTTCGCCGTTGGGTTCGAGTCGATGGTCCTTTGGGCCACCAATGGCACGGTCTTGGGCGACGGTCAACGGCCTTACGTCATCGCCACGTGGGGACTGTTCTTCGGCTTCGGCATCGGGGCAACTCTCTTCTTCCGATATCTGGCCGCCCTGCAACACCGCACCGAAACCGCCGAGCGCCGGCTTGCCCAGCAGAACGCCGTCCTGGCCGAAATAGGTAAGATTGTCACCTCGCCGCTGTCCATCGAAGACATGCTAGAGAGATGCGCAAAGAAGGTCGACAAGCTGATCCCCTTCGACAGGATAGCCATTGCCCTCGTCGACCCCAAACACCAAGCCTTTTGCAAGGTGTATGTCCACGGCCTGGGGACGCCCCGCGAACGACAGGGAATGCCCTTCCCCATGGCGGGGACCCTGACACAGGAGGTGACAGCGGACCGCCGAGGCACGATTGTCGTCGCGGAAGACGAGTCGGATATCGCGGCACGATACCCTGGTCTAAGCCCCAAATTTCGAGCGGGGTTCAAGACGTTCCTGTGTGTTCCCCTGATATCCCAGGGCGACGCCATCGGTGCCCTGCACTTTATGTCAACAGAGGCCGGCGCCTACGGGCCGCAGGACCTTCAGGCGGCAGAGCGTGTGAGCGCGCATATAGCCGGCGCCATCTCCCATGCTCAACACCACGAGTGGCGCAAGGTGGACGAAGAGAAGCTCCGCCGACAGTCGGAAGCCATGAACGCCTCCATCGATGGGATCGCTCTCGTTGACACGAAGGGGGAGTTCATCTATGTGAACGATGCCCTGGTCGAGATGTTCGGCTACGAAGGCGAGGGTCAGCTAGTTGGCAAGCCCTGGAGTGTGCTATACGGACGGGACCAGATGGACACGTTCGATGGCGAGATCATACCCGCGCTCCAGCGGGATGGCTACTGGCGTGGCGAGGTGACAGGCACCAGGTCAGACGGGAACACGTTTCCTCAAGAGATCTCAATGAAAACACTGCAGGGTGGCGGACTCGTCTGCGTCGACCGCGACATCACCGAGCGAAAGCAACTGGAAGAACAGTTCATCCAGTCCCAGAAAATGGAAGCGGTAGGAACGCTCGCGGGAGGCGTGGCCCACGACTTCAACAACGTCCTCTCGGCGGTCACAGGGTATGCTGGGCTCGCGCTGATGAACCGCTCGGTCCAGGAACCGGTGGCCGGCTACCTTAAGGAGATCCAGATCGCCGCCGAACGGGCGTCGGACCTGACGAAGCAGCTACTGGCCTTCTCCCGCCGACAGACGGTGCAACCTCACGTAGTCGACTTGAACGAGCTCATCCTGAACATGGACAGGATGTTGCGGCGCATCATGGGCGAGGACACGGAGATCGTGACATTTCCAGGCCCTGATCTCGGCAGAGTCAGAGTGGACCCTGGACAGATGGAACAGGTGCTGATCAATCTCGCCGCCAACGCGCGGGACGCCATGCCCGAAGGGGGGAAACTCATTATTGAGAGCACCGATGTGGTCCTCGACGACTCATCGGTCGGCCAGCGCGAGGGTATCGCACCCGGTGAATACGTTCGCCTGTCAATCACCGACACCGGCTGTGGAATGACAGGCGAGGTGCTGAGCCGAGCGTTCGAGCCCTTTTTCACCACGAAGCAGGTGGGCAAAGGCAGTGGCCTGGGACTGTCCACATGTCACGGGATCGTAGGCCAGGCCGGCGGCCATATTCTGGTCGACAGTGAGCTCGGCGAGGGCACGACCTTCACCATTTACCTTCCCCGAGTCGAAGAGCCGGCCGACCCGAAGCCAGCCCCCAAGGACTATGGCGAGCTACCCGGCGGCAGCGAGACGGTCCTGCTGGTGGAAGACGAGCCTATGGTACGCAGCCTGGCGGCTGAAGTGCTGCGTCAACATGGGTACACGGTCCTTGAGGCGAGCAACGGGTTCGAAGCCCTGGCGATTGCCGACACATCGAGCCACCCGGACATCGACCTGGTGCTGACGGACATCGTGATGCCGCTCATGGGCGGACCGGTGCTCGCCAGCCAGCTCAGGGAGATGCGCCCTGGCACCAAGATCCTGTACACGTCCGGGTATCCTGACGACACCATCGCGAACCAGGGCCTCCTTGATCCGAGCCCCCACTTCATGGAGAAACCTTTCACACCGTCCGTCCTCGCCCGGAAAGTCAGGGAAGCGCTCGACGGCTGACGTGGCGGCCGAGGAGAAGCCGCGGGGTCCGAGTGCGTATAGAGCCGACCCCTCCACCCGCGAGCACAAGGACGCCGGTTAAGGGACGGAGTCGCTTGGTCCACGCCAGGCGCATGAGTATTACCTCGCCTGCGCGGCTACCGTAGGGGCGCAAGGCCGTGCGCCGCCACGACGTTCTGCCAACCCCTGTCAGCTGTCTGTCCGCTTTTCGTCAGGGTCCCGTCAGCCTCGCGTCAGGCCGTCTGAGCTCCGTACCACGATAATGCGATAGAGGCTACTGAAGCGCCGAACAGACGGCCAACAGATAGTAGAGACTCTCCACGGTCCCCTCCTCGCCTCGGCCGGGCATGATGCCCGGCCGAGGTGTTTCTGTGTCTCAGGTCCAACGTCGTGGCTGTGATAGTCTGAGAAACAGGACCACCGGCGGTATTATCGAGGAGTGCGTGCGATGAGGCCCGTGGATGTCACGGTGCAGGAAGGCTATTCCCTTTGGGCCGACGTGTACGATCAGGGCAACGCCTTGACTGAGCTGGAAGAGTCCCAACTATAGGGAGGCCCGGCGTGGACGGAGCACCGATCAGACGACGTAGATGCATACTGGGGGTTTTTGCCCACCCCGATGACGAGACGAGCTCGTCGGCCGGGACGTTTGCGCGCTACGCAAGAGAGGGCGTGGACGTCTACGTCGCAACGGCCACTCGCGGAGAGCGCGGAACGCTCGGCACGGGCGGAGTCGTCATCGACCGCCATGAGCTCCCCGCGGTCAGGGAAGCCGAGTTACGAGCGGTGCTCGAGATGGTGGGCGCCCGTCCGCCCATATTTCTGGACTACCGGGACGGGGAGCTCTCCGCAGCCGACTTCGAGGAGGTCGTCGGCCGGGTACTCTCGGTGATGGAGGAGGTGCGGCCTGACAGGGTCATAACCTTTGGCCCCTCGGGCATCTCGCACCACGACGACCACGTCATGATCCACCGGGCCGCCCTGGAGGCGTTCAAGCAGTATGCCGCCTCCAGCAGCGCCGAGACCCGGCTCTTCTACGTGGCGCTGCCCGAGGAGGTGGCGAAGCGGTTCGAGCTAGACCTGCACCCGCCGGAGACGACCCCAACCGTGATCGTCGACATCGCTGAGCATAAGGCGCTCAAGATAGAGGCCCTCAGGAGCTACAGGTCGCAGGAGGACGCCCAGGAGCTGGCGGACATGATTGAGGGCCCGGACTTCGATATCGAGGCGTACCACCAGGTGCTGCCACCGGTCCCCGACGGACAGGTCTCCGACGGCTTTTGGGAGTGATGGCGCTGACGCTAGATGCGGCCCGAGCCGGTCTCGTGTGCGCCAACCCTCCCCTTGTTGGCGCCTCTGGGCCCCCTTCTCAATCTTCCCCCTCAGGGGGAAGAGGTATTATCCCATCTCCCCAGGCCCCGGGGGAGAGTTAGAGAGGGGGCTTGAACCCTAGCCCAGAACGAAGGTCAGCACGACCAGGATGATGA
>JADFHV010000234.1 GCA_022566975.1 Chloroflexota bacterium | reverse complement strand
TTCCTTCGGCTGACTCAGGACAGGCTCTGGCCAGGAAGGGGGAAGATTTGTATCTGAGGGACACCCTCAGACTCTCGGCAAAGGGGCTTCGCCCCTCTGCACACCCCTTTTCCCGCAGCCTGCTATAAGCGGGCCCGCTCTACGCGAGCTGATACTCCTGTGTGGAGACGACCATCTGCAGCATTCCCACGATACGTCGCTCGGCCCGAGCCTCGTCATCGCCGGTATCGGGGCTGAGTTCGTCCCACCTTCGGGCATAGGCGACAAGGCCCTGGTGAGTGTTCTGCCGCACCCTCATGGGGCCGACGAGTTCCAGGCACGTATCCACAAGGACCTCGGCCGACAAGGGGGCGCCGTTATGGGCCTCTCTAATCCTGTCTATGATGGACCGAACGCCGGGCCTTTCGGCGTCGCCCAGCACCCCGCTGGCAAAGTTTACCCTCTCTACGTAGGCGCCTGTGTTGATCCAGTCGGGCCCGCCGTACCATCCCTCCACACTCGGTGGATTCATAAGGTCCTGGCCCATGTAGGAGCAGACCCTTGCGGCGTCGGAGCACTCCGCCGAGGGTATCTCCAGGCCGCCCGCCATTCGGAGCAGGCCGACCACCATCTCCGCCGGGCTCTTGATACGGGCGAACCGGGCCTCCTCTGACTTGAAGAAGTCGGAGCTGAACATGGTCCTGAGCATCGCCTTGATGCTGTAGCCGGACTCGAAGTAGGCCTCGGCCATCGTGTCGATGGCGTTCGGGTCTCTCGGCGGCGTGTAGGGCCACTGCGGCACCGGGACGTCATCGGCCACGAAGAAGTGGTAGAGGTGCCGGGCTATGAAACGAGCCGTCGCGTCCTGCCTGCAGATAATGTCCACGACGTCGGAGCCATCGAAAGCCCCGGTCTCCCCCAGGAAGGTCTTCATTCCGCGGTCGTGGTCCTCGCCGTTGTACTCGAACTGCCAGGACATGTAACCGTACGGCCGCGCCGTGTTGTTCCTCATCTTGATGGTCATGTAGTCCGGATTGACCACGCTCCATCCGGTATAGGCCCGGGCGCACTCCTTAATGTCCTGCTCCGTGTAGCTGCCGACTCCCATGGAAAACAGCTCGAGGATCTCCCTCCCGAAGTTCTCGTTTATCGAGTCCTTGTGATTGTCCATGTTGTCCAGCCACATGAGCATGGCCGGGTCTTTGGAGAGCTCGGCGAGCAGATCTCTGAAGCTGCCCATGCCGTACTCACGGAACATTTCGATCTGGTTCGATACCGGCCTGGCCTGGATAAGCTTGGTCGCGCCCGTAGCGAAGACCCGGTGCCAGAAGAGCGTCATCTTCTCCTGGAGCGGGCGTCTGGTCGTCGCCATCCGATAGATCCAGTGGGCCTTCCCAGCGGTCTGGTTGCGCAGCGTGGACTGCTCCGTGTGGTAGCGGCGTATCAGGTCGGTGGGCATCTCGTCGCGTTCCGTCGGGTCCAGCAGCTCCTCGACCGTCGCGTCGTACCCATTGTCGAGGGCCTCTTCCAGCTCGTCCCTGGTGCCTCCGAACGACGCTCGTCTGAGCAGGTGCGCTATGAGCGCGGTGTCCTGATGCGACTGGACGGTGGTCATGCTCAACCTTTCCCTCTGGAGCTATCCTGATTGCGAGGCGCTGCTGGTGGCCCCCACCTTAGCAACAGCCTCCGGCGCCGTCAATCTCTGCCGCGCAGCCCGGCCGGGCGTAGCGCTGGGGTTGCTACCCATCCTGTAGGATGATGCCGGGAAGTTAGCAGGAGGGAGCCATGAAAAATTTCGATGGCCGAGTCGCGGTCGTTACCGGGGCGGCCAGCGGCATAGGGTTCGCGCTGGCACAACGATGCGCCAGTGAGGGCATGAAGGTTGTCCTCGCCGATGTCGAGGTAAAGGCGCTTGGAAGGGCCGAAGAGATGATGACGGACACGGGTGCTACCGTGCTGTCAGTAGTGACCAATGTCTCAAGGGAGGCCGATATCGAGACCCTGGCTGGGAAGGCCCTAACCGAGTTTGGGGCTGTCCATCTGCTCTTTAACAATGCCGGCGTCGGTAACTCGGGCGCCGGCGGAGGGGGAGCGATCTGGGAGAGCACCATCGCTGACTGGGAGTGGCTCTTGAGCGTAAACCTGTGGGGAGTCGTTCACGGGTTGCGGGTCTTCGTGCCCATCATGCTTGAGCAGGATACCCAGTGCCACATCGTCAACACGGCGTCTGTCGCCGGACTGATATCTGGACCGGGACTTGGGATCTACAAGGTAACGAAACACGGCGTCGTGACGATAAGCGAGACCCTATACGCAGACCTGGCGCAGAGAGAAGCCAAAATCGGCGTCTCCGTCCTCTGCCCGGGATACGTCAACACGCGGATTCTGGACGCTGAGCGAAACCGTCCGAGCGAACTGAGCAACCCTCTCGCGTCGAGAGCGCTCACTCCTGAAAAACGGCAGTTCATTCGCGCGGTGCGCAGGGTTATTAAGGAACGGGGTATGCTCCCGGCCGAGGTCGCGGACCATGTCTTCGAAGGGCTCAGGGATGAGAGGTTCTATATTCTCCCACACCCCGAGTGGAAGGCGGCCGTGCGCACCCGAATGGATGACATCCTTCAAGGGCGAAGCCCGACCCTGAGAGAGCTAGTGGTGCTGGACTCAACGCCGTCGGACTAGAGTCGGACCGAGCGCGTCTTGTCTTCACCTAAGAAGCTATCTCTCTGTCGGTCAAGGCGCGCCGGTACAGTCGGAGGTCGCTGATACGGCCGTGGAAGTAGTCGTGGGCGCCGAATCCAATCTTGAGCGGCCGGTCGTTGGATATGTCGTAGTCGGCGGGATCGAATGAGGACGACACTGAGACCAGACGACCGTCGATGTAGAGTCTCAGCGTAGACCCACGTCGGACGGCTGCCAGCTTTCTCCAACCGTGCCCCAGCTCGCGGTCGTACATCGCGCTCTTACCCGCCTCCAGGGAGTATACGTGGCCCGATGGCAACGTGCCGACGAATAGCCTGCCGTCGAACACTGCTGTGGACCAGGCCCGACGATAGGTGACATCTGGCGTGGTATCCAGGCGGCCCGTCAGCGTCCAGGTCGCGTCGCCGTCGTAGCGGTAGACCTCTGACAGGGGCAGGGTACCGGCGTATAGCTTCCCGTTGTAGACCGCCATTCCCATCACTTCCAGCTCCTGACCCAGGCGTCCGACATCGGTCCATTCGTTGTCCCGCTCATACCGGAACACCCTCGCCTCCGGCCAGGTGCTGACGTGCAGCCTGCCCTCGTACACGGCGAAGGCATAGGGCTGCTCCACGCCTGGCAGCTCTCCGCAGCGAGTCCACCGGCTCCAGCTCACACCACCTTCGTAGCGGACGACGGTGCCGTTGCCGTTCTGCAGCAGGTAGAGGTCCCCTCGAAACGCGGCCATCGAGAGAATTCGCGACCCCGGGCTCCCGCAGTCCGTCCAGGTGGTCCCGCCCTCATAGCGGAAGAGTCCCTGAGTGTATGCGGGGATCGCATAGAGCTTCCCCTGGAAGACCTGCAGGCTCTGGACTGAGTCGTGGACGTACTCCGCGTATGGCCCCGGCTCGCCCCCAAGCTTGCCGCAATCGACCCACCGGCTGTCCCCCTCGTAGCGGAGGACCCTTCCACCCTCGTTTCGGTTGGGCGAATCGGGGAGCAGCGACCCCACCGGCTTATAGCGCCCGGTGCCCGCATACAGCTCCCCATCGTGGACGGCCAGCGACATGACCGAGTTCGAGCTGTCCGGCGCTCCACAGTCTGTCCATTCGCTGCCTCCCGCGTAGCGATATACATGGCCGGACCCGTCGGCCTGGGTCTCGAACGTGGCGGCGAAAAGCTCGCCTTCGTAAACGGCCAGTCCCCAGACCATCACGGAGTCGCCGGGGCGACCACGGTCGCTCCAGCCGGGGTCGATCACCCCGCTGTCTATGCCGAAATGGACGTTTCGGTCGTTCGACTGGCTGCTGACGACGCCGGCGTGCCGCTTGACGTCAAGGGTGAACCCACGGCGCGTCGCCGGGTCGTATTTGCTCACGATGTCGCCGATGGCGTCGTCGACCTGTTCGTCTAGATGGACCCGGGCGGTGATCGTGAAGTCGC
>JADFHV010000233.1 GCA_022566975.1 Chloroflexota bacterium | reverse complement strand
GCTTCTCCTTTGGACGTGGTCTCCAGGCCGCGCCCCTTAAAGCCTGGGGCGGCCGGGCGGCCAATCTGGAAAAGGCATCGCAGGCCTACTACCATCGCGCCCGCGTCACCGGCGCGGCCCGCAGGGGCGAGTACTCCCCGGCTATGGAGAGGGACATAGCTGCTGATTAGCCCGGCTGGTCCCAGACACTGATGCGGCCGGGACGACTCCTGATAGCGACACACAACCCGGGCAAGCTCAGAGAGCTGACCCGGCTGTTAGGCGACGTGCCCTTCGACCTGGTCTCGCTGGCCGACGCGGGCATCCACCACCAGGTTGATGAGACGGGTGAGACCTTCGAGCAGAACGCCGCTCTCAAGGCCGAGACATACGCCCGGCTAAGCGGGCTGCCCACCCTGGCCGACGACTCGGGGCTGGAGGTCGACGCCCTGGACGGAGAGCCCGGCGTGCGCTCCTCTCGCTACGCCGGCGAGAACGCCACGGACGCCGACCGAATTGCCTTTTTGCTTCGCAAGCTGGACAATATACCTGCAGGCGATCGAACGGCGCGCTTCCGGTGCGTAATCGCCGTGGCCTGGCCCGGTGGCCCGCTGGAGCTGCACTCCGGGGCGTGCGAGGGCAGGATAATCGAGGCGCCCCGTGGGTCCAACGGCTTCGGTTACGACCCCGTATTCTTCATCCCGGCGATGGGCAGAACGATGGCCGAGCTCACCACGGCGCAGAAGAACCGGGTCAGCCACAGGAGCGAAGCGGCCCGCAAGGCCGCCGCCGCACTGCGAGAGAAGGTAATCGGGGAAACCTAGGGGCACATGGCCATGTGCCCCGCCGGGACCAATTGGGGTGGGGCGGGTTGGCTGGATCTCGGCCGACCGGATAACGCATAGAGGACTATTCTCACCGTAGCAAGCCGGCGGGAGAGTCCAGAGAGGGCAGCGCCCTCTCTGGTAGGGGCCTTGGGGATTTCCCCAAAAACCCCGAGGGCGGGCGGGTGGGAAAGGCAGCAATTGATAACAGACCAGTTCGACAGACCCCTCAGAGACCTGAGAATCTCGGTCACCGATCGCTGCAACTTCCGGTGTACCTACTGCATGCCCGCCGAGATCTACGGCGAGCGCTACCAGTTCCTGCCCAGGGAGCAGCTCCTGACCTTCGAGGAGATCACCCGCCTCGCCACAATCATGGTGAGACTGGACGCCGTCAAGGTCCGCCTCACCGGCGGCGAGCCTCTCGTGCGCAAAGACGTGGAGACGCTCGTAGGCATGCTCTCCCGGGTGGAGGGCGTACAGGACCTCACCATGACCACCAACGCCTACCTGCTCCCCAAGAAGGCCCAGGCCCTGAAAGACGCCGGTCTCCAGAGGGTCACGGTGAGCCTCGACACCCTGGACGACGAGATTTTCCGCGACATGAACGGGCGGGGCTTCGGCACCGACAGCGTCCTGGCGGGGATCGACGCCGCCGAGCGCGCAGGCCTGATGCCCATCAAGATCAACTCAGTGGTGCAGCGCGGGGTCAACGACCACACCGTCGTGGACCTCGCAAGGTACTTCAAGGAACGCGGCCATATCGTGCGGTTCATCGAGTACATGGATGTCGGGAACCGCAACGGCTGGGAGCTGGGCCATGTCGTCCCGGCCGACGAGATCGTCGCCAGGATAGACGCCGAGATGCCCCTGGAGCCCATCGAGAGCAGCTATCGGGGCGAGGTGGCCCTGAGGTACCGATACCGGGACGGCGGCGGCGAGATCGGGATCATCGCATCCGTCACCAAGCCCTTCTGCGGCGACTGCACCCGGATCAGGCTCTCTCCCGAGGGCTCCGTCTACACCTGCCTCTTCGCCAGCGTCGGCACCGACCTGAAGGGCCCGATGCGCGACGGGGCCACCGACGATGAGTTGGAGTCGATCATCCGTGGCACCTGGGGAGCACGCGTTGACCGTTACTCCGAGGAGCGCTCCTCCATGACCGAGGAGCTCCGCACCCAGGAAAAGGTCGAGATGTACCATATCGGCGGGTAGGGGGTGTCAGCCCCGTTGATCGAGATCCACACCGACGGCTCGGCCATCGACAACCCAGGCCCAGGGGGATGGGCCGCCATTATCGTCGAAGACGGCTCCAAGACCGTCGTGCGAGGCGGGGAGGACCACACCACCAACAACCGCATGGAGATCCTGGCCGTCATCAAGGGCCTCGAGGCCGTGCCGGACTCCGCCGAGGTAGCCGTATTCAGCGATAGTAAATACGTGGTCAACACCATGACCCGCAACTGGAAGCGCAACGCCAACAGGGACCTGTGGGCCATGCTGGACGCCGAGGTTGCCAGGCACACGGTCTCATTCAACTGGGTCCGGGGCCACGATGGTAACCTGCTGAACGAAGAGGCCGATGCCCTGGCCAACCAGGAGGCCAGGCGGCTGTCGTCTCCCTCCGGCGCGTCGCTCTCCCATATCGACGAGACGGGAAAGGCCCGGATGGTGGATGTGGGCTCCAAGCCCGACACCGAGCGCGTCGCCGTCGCCCGCGGCTCGGTGTCGATGCGGCCCGAGACCCTGGGCCTGATCCGGTCGAACGGCTTCGACAAGGGCGACGTTCTCGGGGTCGCCCGCGTCGCCGGAATCATGGCGGCCAAGAACACCGCGCAGCTCATTCCGCTGTGCCATCCGCTGCCTCTTCACCAGGTCATCGTCGACTTCGAGCTGGACGAAGCCAACAGCGCCGTCAACGTCACCGCTACTGCTAGCACCACGGCCAAGACCGGTGTCGAGATGGAGGCGTTGACCGCCGTATCCGTCGCGGCGCTGACCATCTACGACATGTGCAAGAGCGCCGACCGCGGCATGCGAATCGAAGGGGTGCGCCTGGTCCGCAAGAGCGGTGGAAAGAGCGGGGACATCGTCCTCGAAGACGGGTCGTAGTGGCCGTCGGCGCGCCACTAGATGGAACCTGTGTCTGCTCCGCGCCGTAGCCTGAGCTTCGATAGCGACGTGCTGGGGCGGGCGCAGCCGTGGGTCGTCCACCACCGTGGACTGGAGTTCCACGGTGAGGTCATCGTCGCCGAGACCATCGACCCCGCCTGGCGGATGCCCCTGGAAGACGACGTGGCCTTCCGGGTCGTGTTTTACACGGTCCCCCGGCGGCTCGGCTCCGGTCGAATACAGGACCCCAGGACGGCCATGGCCGTGCCCAGGAGCGCCCCCGACCGGGCGCGCGACGCACTGAGCCGAGAGCTCGGGTCCATCCACGAGGCCAGAGCGCTATACGCCACGGCGCGCGACGCCGAGACGATAGCCGTCCGGCGACCGATAGAGGAGCGGGAGGCCCTCCTGCGCGGAGAGTTGGCCCGGCTCATGGTGCCCGAACACCAATCGTCCGGTCTGAGGCGCAGAAGTGAATCGTGCAGCGCGGGCCGGACGATTCAATTCGTATGGACTCGATGAAGACGCCTGATATGGCGGTATCAAGAAAGCTTGATTCGAGTCCAAGATGGGGCGACACTATGGGGCGCGATCTATTTGATCCACTGTTAGGCGACTTCGCTTGCGGATAGTAGCGAACGCGCCCTGTGTGTGTGTCTACCTCCGATCTCTGGACGCTGTAGGTAGAACTGAGAGACCTTGAGGCACCCAATGTTTCATATGCTGACCTGTTTCAATCTGAAGCCAGAGGTTTCGATGGAAGAGTTTCGCCAGTCGCTTATCAAATTCACGGCACACCTAAGCGAAATTGAACTGGTTGATTCGACAGGTCCTATCGGCCGCCGCCAGCGCCACCCGATCATGGACACGGACAGCGAGCGCGATCACGAGTACTACTTCATTATGTCGTTTCGAGACCGCGCACAATGCGATCGATCCGTAGCGTATATCCTTCGCCACAAGGAGCCGGCAGAATCGATTCACAGCGCAGTCTATTCAAGCGTCAAGGATCCGATCTTTATCTGCTGGGAGGATCTCTAACCTCAACGGAATTGCCTAACAAGGCACTGCAACCGAAACCGAACAGGTATCTTCAATCGATCCATGATACAATCTGGCGGCAAGCGCTCGCGGTCCAGAGCTAACGGTCAGCCGGTTCGGTGCGGACGAGCGCCCAGGCGTTAGGCGGAGC
>JADFHV010000232.1 GCA_022566975.1 Chloroflexota bacterium | reverse complement strand
TCCGACCAGCTGGCCATCGCTCCGATCCCGTGCGAGCCCTTCTACGGCACGATCGGGACGGCCCCGGAGCTGGAGGCCATATCATCGCTGGCGCCGGGCTTCCACGGCGGCAACATGGACGCCGCCGACGTCTGTCCCGGCAACACGGTCTTCCTGCCGGTCCACGTCCCCGGCGCACTGCTCTACGTCGGGGACGGCCACGCCGCCCAGGGCGACGCCGAGGTGTGCGGCGTTGCCGTAGAGGTCCCGACCCGCGGCACCATGACGGCGCAGCTGATCAAGGGCCGCGCCATCGCCACCCCAAGGGTCGAGTCCGACGACTACATCATGACCGTCGGCAGCGCCCGGCCCATGGAGGACGCGGCCCGCATCGCCTTCTACGAGCTGGTGATGTGGCTCGAGGCCGACTACGGCATCGAGCGGCTGATGGCCTACCAGCTCTGCTCGCAGGTCGCACGCGTCCGCCTGGCCAACATGGTGGACATCCTCTATTCGATCGTCGCCAAGTTCCCCAAGCGATATCTGCCCGCCGGGGCGTAACGGCTGGGCTTTGGCAGAAGTCTACCCAAAGGACGGCTACGTCGACGCCGGCGGCCTGCGCCTCCATTACCTGGACTGGGGCAACGCCGAAGCGCGGCCGTTGGTGCTCCTCCACGGCCTTCAAGACTGCGCCCGTTCCTGGGACTTCTTGTCCAGAGATATGTCCGCTGACTTCCATGTCGTGGCGCTGGACCATCGGGGACACGGCGACAGCCAGTGGGCGCCGCCGGACCGCTACCGGCTGAGGGACTACGTGGCCGACGTGGACGCGCTGCTAGACCATCTCGGGGTGATGGACTCGGTGCTCGTCGGTCACTCGGCCGGCGGCCGCAACGCCTGGACGTACGCCGTCAGCCACCCCGACAGGGTGTCCTCCCTGGTGGTCGTGGACATCGACCCGGACGCGGACAACCCGGAGTCCCGGAGCATGTTCGAGCGCTATCACGCCGAGCCGGACGAGTGGGAGTCACTGGAGGCCGTCGTCGAGCGGCTACGGGGCCGCCAGCCCGCGTCCACCGACGAGATGCTGCGTCATCAGGCCCTCCACATGACCAGGGAGCTATCCGGAGGCAGGCGCGCCTGGAAGCGCGACCGGGCCCTGCTGGAGGCGTACGAGCGGCCCGACCTGTGGGACGAGTGGCGCCGCATCCGCTGTCCGACGCTGATCGTCCGCGGCCGTCAGAGCGACCTGCTGAGGCACGAGGTCGCCGTGAGGATGCGCGAAGAGATCACGAGAGTGCGCCTGGTGGAGCTCGACGGCGGCGGCCACTGGTTCTACCAGGAGTTCCCCGGCGCCTTCGAGACCACCGTCCGCTGGTTCCTCCAGAGACCACCGTGATGCAGCTCCAACCCTGTGAGATAATGGGCGTTGCCTAACAGGTTGAGTCAAAAGGGGTGTGCAGAGGGGCCGAGCCCCTTTGCCGGGAGTCTGAGGGTGTCCCTCAGATACAACTTCTCACCTCTTTCTACCCAGAAAGGAGTCAGGGGATCGTCGAGGGGGTTTTTCAACAACCTGCGAAGGTAGACTGCTGAATACCCTGGTGTACTGATGGGACAGAAGATCAACGCGATCTATCAGGATGCGGCACGGGAATTTGCCCGCAGAGTCGTCTCGGCACTACGAGACGAGGTTGACTCGATTGTTCTCTATGGCTCGACAGCTAGAGGCGCGGCCAAGAGTGAGAGTGATGTGGACGTGCTGGTGATAAGCCGGGACGCCGGTCTCACCAGAGATAGACTAAGCCAGATAAGAAGCGACTTTACTTACCAGCGGAACTACGCGTTCTTCATCTCTGTGGTCCATTACGGAAGAGAGGAGTTTTTCGGACTCAGCGAACGTGGCTCTCCTTTCATCGATGAGTTGCTAGCTGAGGGCGTGATACTTCATGACAACGGGACCTTCTCAGGAATACGTGAAGGGTCAGCTAGAGTCAGCAGATGAGGCCCTAAGCGACGCCAAGTATCTGCTGGCAGGAGACCGACTTAAGGCAGCCGCCAACAGGGCTTACTATGCGATGTTTCATGCCGTCCAAGCTGCCCTTGAGTTTGCGCAATTGGACCGGCCGAGGAGTCATACCGGTGCGATCACCTTGTTCAGTCGGCGTTACGTTAGAAGCGGTCGACTCGATAGGCGACTCGCTCGGAGCTTGCAGGACGCCTATGACCTTCGCCGGCGCAGCGACTATGACGTCTATGCCGCAGTCGGAAGACCGGAGGTCAGCGACGTAGTCCAGCAGGCGGAGGCCTTCTTAACGGAAGTGAGAAGGTTGCTTGAGCAGGCGAACGGCGAATGACGAAGGGTCTCGAAACCCCGATTTCGCTGCCCTGGCAAGGATAAGCCATCTATGGAAGCGACTGAATCGCTTGTTGCAGCTTTGTTGGAGACGCAAGGCTATTTGCTGAGAACTGAGTTGGGGGACTGAGTTCAGCAGCTTTGGGGACGCCCCCCTACCGTCCCTTGAAGGTGGGCTTGCGCTTCTCGACGAAGGCGCGGACGCCCTCGCGGTGGTCGTCGGTGCGCCGCGCGATCTCCTGGGCCACGCCGACCAGCCTCATGCTCTCCTCGAAGTCGGTGTGCAGCGACCTGTGGACCACGGGACCGCCTTTTGGCCTTTGGGGGCTATGCGAAGGAGACGCAGGACCCTGGGTCACGTGGGCCCGGGAGCCCCCGAGTTGCCAGGCCAGATCGGCGCGACAAGCCAGTTCCCCCCGAATCAAGCCGCCGCTCCCTAGTTTAGTGCCGCTTAACAAGCTGCAACTTCCCTATTGGGAAATTGATCAGCTTGACCGTCAATACCATGCCGACGGCTCGCCTACTCTGGGGAAACTCTGCTGACGGGTGTGGGCGCACCACGTAGCAACCACAGCAACCGCGGAAAGCCCGTCACGACCGCTGCTGCGACCACTAACGTTACTGGTGTCGCGACCAGCGCGGGCCACGCTATCCAAGCTCCCACGATAGCGACGGCGTGAAGCAGAAATTCGATCAGAACACGAACCGGTCCTGGTGTAGGAACTAGTACCTGTCGCTTATCGCCCCTCGTTGAAAAAACGGCTGGCAGACCGATCAGCAGGAGCGCGGCGGGTGGCCAAAGCCAAAACGTTACCTCTGTTACTGCCCATGGGCCAGCGATCCAGGCGAGGATTTCCACCGAGAATCGCAGGCCGGCGGAGACCGGGGTATCGTACGGGTGGCCGATTGGCCTCTCCAAGACGGCCTCCTTCCTTGTCCAACGACTACTGGGTGGTCGCCAGTTCGGCCTGTCGCTTAAGAGCCTGGTTCATTTCATCAAAGCCAATAAGGGCGTTCTTAAAGACACCCATCGCGGACATGAGGGGAACCAGCACTCCCGTAAAGGACTCGCTCTGGACAAAACGCACATGGTTACCCTCTAAAGGCTCGATAATGAAGGAGTGCTCGCCGTCCATTAGACCTGGCATCAGAAGGCGTCCGATCCAGCGAAGCTCGCGATTGGGCTCCGCTCTCAGAACGGTCGGTTTGAACGACATTCCCATCCCTTTTGAGGCTTTGATGTACACCTTGAGACGGTCCCCGACGTTCAAATCCCCCTCGGCAGACCGTATGAATGGGTTCCAGTCCGGTAACGCCGGAAAGTCCGTGAGTACCTGCCAGACCCGTTCTGGAGAGGCGTTGATCTCGATCTCGCTAGATATCTGTTTCATCTGGCTCCCTCCGCCCTGAATCTGTAGCCGCATCAATTTATCGGGCGCTAGTCCCTTCCGTAAGGCAGCGTAACGATGTTCGAGGCTACCAGGATGGACTGCCGACGCTGAGTTGGGACCCACCCCCAGATCCTTCGTCGCCCTTCCCCGGAAGGACTCCTCAGGATGACAGAGTGGGTCAGATCAGACGGACCTGTCAGGACAGGCGTGACTTAGCACTACGCGATGCCAAGTATCTTCTGAGCCGGACCCTAACGCCCCTTGAACTGCGGTTTGCGCTTCTCGACGAAGGACCGCACGCCCTCGCGGTGGTCGTCGGTGCGCCGCGCGATCTCCTGGGCCACGCCGGCCAGCCTCATGCTCTCCTCGAAGTCGGTGTGCAGGGACCTGTGCACCAGCCGCTTGA
>JADFHV010000231.1 GCA_022566975.1 Chloroflexota bacterium | reverse complement strand
CCGAGCGGGCGGGATCTCTCGCTCCGGAGGCCGTCCTCGTACTGGTTACCAACCCGTTAGATATCATGGTCGCCCTGTCCCTGCAGCGCAGTCGGTTTCCGCGGCCACGCGTGATGGGGATGGCCGGGATCCTCGACAGCGCGCGGCTCCGGACGTTTGTGGCCGAACGGCTGCACGTCGCTCCGAGCGACGTGGAGGCGATGGTCCAGGCGCTCAGGGAGGGCGTGATCGACGTAATCGCCACGGACCACGCTCCCCACAGCCGCGTGGAGAAGCTGACGACCCTGGACGAGGCGGACTTCGGCATCAGCGTGCTGGAGACGGCGCTGGGGTCCTGCCTGTCCCTCTTCCATGCGGGTGAGATCGGCCTGCCACTTCTCATTGAAAAAATGACGGCGGCGCCGGCGCGTTTCCTGGGTCGGGAGGAGCTGGGGACGCTACGGGAGGGCGCGGCCGCGGACATCACCATCTTCGACCCCGACACCGAGTGGACCGTCGATGCCGGCAGCTTCGCCTCCAAAGGTAAGAACACGCCGCTGGACGGCGCGACCTTAAAGGGCCGCGTGGTGGCCACCATCGTCAGCGGCGAGGTGGTGTACGAGGCTGGGCAAATTTTCACCGACCCTCAATGAGCTTGCGACAAGGTCATGCGGCGATAGCTAGATGTTTTTCGGATTGAAATTCTTGGGAGCGACAATGTCGCTGTTGCCCGATGAAATGAGGTGGGAGGGCTCCGTTTACCTTTCGGACCCTTGAAAGGATTTGGAAACAGTGAGGGCGTGGGCCATCGAAGAGGCAATGGCCATTGAGGAAGACCAGTTTATAACCGATGACACCGTAGCGGAAATCTCTAAGGTTTTTACTCCAGAAGATGATCTTTCTCTTGCAGTACATGTCACTCGCACGACCAACGGGGACATATATTTGGAGTATCCTTTCGTTCCCATGAACACCCTTGTCACAAGGGACTTGGAAATTGAGCTGACGTATTGGGCTATGGAGCCAGATCCTAGACGCGCAGGGGGGCATAGCGACCACCACGGGGTGCGGTTTGGCTTTTGGGTACAAGGCAGTGGGGTAGAGTTCGTCTCGGTGTCTTGGGGTAAGATCGTGGCTCAGAAATTCGAACGTCTAATGCGTGCGTTGTCTGACACCTATCCAATCGTGATACTTGGACAGGAGGGTCATACGAACGCAGAAAACGAAATTACGGTAAACGGTGATGTCAAAGCAAAGTTTTTCAAAACGGGGATGGCACATGATGTGCGGCTCACCCGTAAGCTCGACTCCCCACTGAGAGCGCCAAAGCGCAATGACGGACCTATAGATGCACCACGCATTTCGGGAATAGGGGTGTGAGAGAAAGCATTGGTACGAGAGCGGACGATCTAACTGATGCCAGGGCCTAAACCAGCCCACCTGGTCCTCGAAGATGGCTCCACTTATCGGGGGCTCGCCTTCGGGGCGGAGAGGTCCGGACACGGGGAGGTGGTGTTCAACACCTCCATGACCGGCTACCAGGAGATGCTGACGGACCCATCATACGCGGGGCAGATCGTCGTCCCGACGTATCCCCTCATCGGCAACTACGGGATCAACGAGCGCGACTTCGAGTCCCGCAGGGTCCAGGTCTCGGGCTTCGTCGTGCGAGAGCACTGCTCCGCACCGAGTCACAGCCTCAGCACCTCCACGCTGGACGAGTTTCTGGTGGCGCAGGACATCCCCGGCATCAGCGCCGTGGACACTCGGGCCATCACGCGGCGCCTGCGCACGCGGGGCGTCATGATGGGCGCCATCGCCGTGGACGAGTCTCCCGAAGACGCCCTCGCCCGGCTGCGGGACCTGCCCGGTTACGGCGACGTGGACTTCGTTCGGCAGGTGAGCACTGAGAAGCCCTACGCCTGGGAGCAGGGTCCCGTGGCGCCCGAGGCAGTCGATGGAGGCGCCCCCAGGATCGTAGTGACCGACTGCGGCCTGAAGTACAACATCCTGCGCATACTGCGCTCCAAGGGGTGCGAGGTCGTGGCCGTGCCGGCGACGGCGTCTGCGCGCGACATCCTGGACAAGAGGCCGGACGGCGTGCTGCTGTCGCCGGGGCCCGGCGATCCGGAGCTGCTGGACTACGCCGTGGAGACGGCCAGGGGCCTCCTGGGCAGAGTGCCTATCATGGGCATCTGTCTGGGCAACCAGGTCCTGGGCCGGGCCTTCGGCGGAAAGACCTTCAAGCTCAAGTTCGGCCACCGTGGCGGCAACCACCCGGTGCGGGAGCTGGCGACGGACCGAGTATACATCACCGCCCAGAACCACGGCTACGCCGTCGACGCCGATAGCCTGCCGTCCGACGTTGAAGTCAGCCACGTCAACCTCAACGACGGCACCGTCGAGGGGCTGCGGCACAAGTCGCTCCCGGTCATGAGCATCCAGTACCACTCCGAGGCGTCGCCCGGCCCCCACGACAACGAGTACCTCTTCGACCGATTTTTGACGATGGTACGTGATGCAGCGCCCGGCGGAACCGCTAAGGAGTGAGTGATGGGAAAGAGAATCTCTCTCCACGTGGAGGATCAAACTCCGAACGACCTGATGGAGTTCACGGGAGAGCGCGCAGCCACCAAGGCGTCCTCAGAGCCGTGCATGATTTTATCCAGCGCGAAAGGAGTGCCCGCATCCAAAAGTTGCTGAGCCTCAAGGGCAAGGTCGAGTTCGACGAGGAGTGGCTAGAGCAGAGACGCCGCGAGCATCCAGAGCGGCCTAGCCAGGCTCGAGGATGAACGCTAAACCCAAAAAAGTCCTGGTCATAGGCTCCGGGCCCATCGTCATCGGCCATACTTTTTGTCATTCTGAGCGGAGCGAAGAATCTGGCGGGGTGGGGCAGCGACCAGCCATGTCCACGCCAAGTGGGGACCCCGCCCCAGATTCCTCGTCGCCGAACTCCTCGGAATGACAGTAGCCATGTGGACATGCGCTCACATTGAACGCTAAGCCCGAAAAAGTGCTCGTCATAGGCTCCGGGCCCATCGTCATCGGGCAGGCGGCGGAGTTCGACTACGCCGGCACCCAGGCGTGCAAGGCCCTGCGCGAGGAGGGCGTGACCACCGTGCTGGTCAACTCCAACCCCGCCACCATCATGACCGACGAGGGCATCGCCGACATCGTCTACATCGAGCCCCTGACCGTCGAGGTGCTGACCCGCATCATCGAGGCCGAGCGGCCCGACGGCATCCTGCCCACCCTGGGCGGCCAGACGGGCCTGAACCTGACCGTCGACCTGGCCGACGCCGGGGTCCTCGAGAAGTTTGACGTCCGGCTCCTGGGCACCCCGCTGGAGACCATCCGTAAGGCGGAGGACCGCGAGCTGTTCGGAAAGCTGCTGCGGGACATCGGAGAGCCTGCGCCGCCCAGCGAGACCGTCGGCTCCCTGGAGGAGGCGCGGCGCGCGGCGGGCAAGCTTGGGCTGCCTCTGGTCATCCGCCCGGCCTACACCCTAGGCGGCACCGGTGGGGGCATCGCGACGACCGACACTGAGCTCGAGGAGGTGGTCTCGGGCGGACTGGCCGCCAGCCCCATCGGCCAGGTGCTCTTGGAGCACTCGCTGGTGGGCTGGAAGGAGATAGAGTACGAGGTGATGCGGGACGGCGCTGACAACTGCATCACCGTCTGCAACATGGAGAACATCGACCCCATGGGCGTCCATACGGGCGACAGCATCGTGGTGGCGCCCAGCCAGACCCTCTCCGACAAAGAGTACCAGATGCTGCGCTCGGCCAGCCTGAAGATCATCCGCGCCCTGGGAATCGAGGGCGGCTGCAACATCCAGTTCGCCCTCGAACCGGGCGACGTAGTCGCCGAGACGCTGCCCGACAAGGGTCGGGCCGATAGCCCTTACTACGTCATCGAGGTGAACCCCAGGGTCAGCCGCAGCTCGGCGCTGGCCAGCAAGGCAACCGGCTATCCCATAGCCCGCGTCGCCGCCAAGATCGCCGTGGGCAGGAGGCTGGACGAGATCCCCAACGCCGTGACCAAGAGGACAGTCGCCGCGTTCGAGCCCGCCATGGACTACTGCGTCGTCAAGATACCTCGGTGGCCCTTCGACAAGTTCCCCGGCGGCGACCGCACCATAGGTACGCAGATGAAGGCCACCGGGGAGGTAATGGCCATCGACCGCT
>JADFHV010000230.1 GCA_022566975.1 Chloroflexota bacterium | reverse complement strand
GCACGGGCAACCTACACCTGGTCACCGGGTTTCGAACCAGTCGTCTCGAGCTCGGGCCGGACGGCAAGGTGGCCGCGGCCATCGGCTTCGACACCAACGGCAGCGAAGTCCGCCACCGCGCACGCAGCTTCATCCTGGCCGCCGGCGCAGTCCAAACGCCAAGGCTGCTGCTGCAGTCGGTGAGCGCGCAGCACCCATCGGGCCTCGGCAACGCCAACGACCAGGTGGGCCGCTACTTCATGGAGACCCTCTACATCACGCTCCTCACCCGGGCCGACAAGACGCTGCGCAGCTTCGACGGCATCCCCCTCGACAGTCGCATCTGGGATCTCAACGGCGCCAAGGGAGTTCCCGCCGTGCCCAACGGCATGGTGCTCGGCCAGGGTGCGGGGTCGCTGGAAGCGCCCGTCGGCTTCGCGCTCGAGGGCGTCGCGGGTTACGGGGTAGAGCATCGCGAGGCCATGCGCGACGGCTTCGGCGGCGGCATCGTGTTTTTGGGCATCGCGGAGCAACTGCTCATATTCGGGCGTCCCGCGATACTCCAATTCGAATTCCTCGAACAACGCATCGAGGTGTACCTTCTTAAACATCTTTCGCGATCTTGCTTATACGCATAGTATGCGAATACGGGGCCAGCTCCAGCTGGCCCCGTATGGGATTTCCCGCTTCATTCGGCCTCAATTGATGGCGGGTCAGCCCGCGGAGAAATCACTCATCGCCTCTGGTCGAGGCTCCATCGTCGAGGATCGTCTTCAACTTCTCTGCGAATTCGGCCGTCTTTTCGTTTGAAGGCACACCGTTCTTATCCATCTCCCGTTTGAACTGCTCAAATAGCCAGTCTTCCTTTCCCCCGTGAGGGAAGTCGAACAACTTGCGATCGAAGTGGGGGAGTTCGCCCGGCCCAAAGTAGCCTTTGTCCCGAAGATCGTAACCCTCCAGGTTGTCGGTGCCCTTGCCGAGCACTTCGCCGGTCTCGATGTAGTGCTCCATGACGGGCTTCATGCCGTAGCGCTGTATGGGGCAGACCTTCATGCAAACGGCGCAGCCCTCGTAACGGGCCATGACCGGCCGGCAGCGGTCGTAGATGAGCTTGTTCTTCTCGACGCCCCGATACCAGACCTTCTCCTTGACCAGGGCGCGGCCCGGACAGCGGTTCACGCAGACCTGGCACTGCTGGCAGAACTTGTGGATGCCGTAGTCCACCGGCTCATCGTATGTCACGGGAGCGTCGGTGGTGATTATCATCAGCCTCGCCCTGGACCCGAAATGAGGGGACAGGAGCTGGCCGTTGGCGCCGAGCTGGCCCAGTCCGGCGGCGACGAACATAGGGATGTAGGCGGCGCTGTTGTCGTTGGGGCTGTGCAGCTGGGCGTAGTAGCCGAGGGAGCGGATGTAGTCGCCGAGCTTGAGGGCGAGGGCACCCTCGATCTCGTAGGTGCCGAAGTGAGCGAACTCCGCCTCCAGGCTGGGGATCGTCTGGGTCTGTGCGTAGTCCTGCTCCAGGGCCAGGCAGATTGCGTGGTCGAACTTGGCCCAGCGCTTCTTACTGGCGTAGGTGTAGTGACGGTCGTATCGTGTGAACCCCACCTCGCCGAAGCCGAGCTCGCGGGCCTTGGTGCGAATCTCCTCCGTAATGTCCCGGCCGACAGGCGGGGCCGTCGGCTCGATCTCACCGGTGACGGCCGCGGCATCAACGAGAGGCTTGTTGTTCCTGTCGTGCTCCTCGCGGTACTCGCGTATCTCGTCGGTGTAGACCGTCCAGACCCACTCACGGTCCGCCGCCTTGTCTATGTTCTGAGACTCCAGGGGCTCGACCCTGCTGTAGAAGGAGACGTCGACTTCCCGCTGAGGTATGCCCGGTGTGCTGACCAGGTCCTCCGCTACGGGAATCTCCACATCGGGGCGTCCCTGCGTCCTCGCGGGTCGCTTCACCACGTGGCTGACAGCTTTGGGCATGGCGTACGCCTCCCTCGAGAGTGGGCACCGAGGCGGAGTGTACGCCTTCGTTACGGGCGAGTCAAGCGTGCCGATGCATGAATTTTCGCTCGGGTTCTCGATATGCCTGAGCCTCTGTAGGAAGACCCATCTTCACCGAGGACCGCCCCACACGGTGTCATACAGCCCCTAGTCTCAGGAGTCTAAGGCGCCCTCCTGCTGGGTCGCGGCATCGGCCGCCGGCGCCCGCTGACGTCGCTGTCGAGCAAGCATCACCTGCCTCAGCAGGAACACGAGCCCTCCTATGACGATGATGCTTACGTAGGTAATGGAGCGGTCAACCAGGGTCACGGACAGGGCCTCGTGCGGCTCCAGGCTCAGCAAAAGGAGACCGGTCATGCCGGGCTCCACAGCCCCGACGCCACCGGGCGTCGGCACGATGCTGAGAAGAGCGTGGCCCAGCGCTACCACCGGCACCAGTGCCAGGGCGACGTCAAGGTCGAGCGCCCGGATGACGAGGTAGAGCCGTGCGATCTCCAAGAACCACGCCGCGAGACCCAGGACAGCGAGGATGGGAAGCTGCTTGAAGCTCCCCAGGGCACCCTGGTGGAAACGCTGGTAGGCCGCCTCTATTCGATTCGGGAGTAGCCGCGCCAGCCTGACGCCGTACATCTTCATCGTGATCACGACTGCGGCGAGACCGACGGCCATCGCGAACGCGGCGAGGATATAACCGGACGTGTTGGTATCCGACGTCGCGGCCAGGACCGTGGCGCTGACGACCAGTATGCCGAGTATCAAGACCATGTCCAGGGCGCGCTCCGCGAGCACCGTGCCCAGACTCCACGAGAAGCCGCCCTTGGAGTCTTCCGAGAAGGCGTAAGTGCGGTAAGCGTCTCCCAGCCGAAGCCCGGCTATGGAGTTTATGAACCAGCCGATAAGGATGAGCTGGGAGCACTGAAGCGTCGACGGGAGCCTGGCGTCAGGCGACGAGCGGAGGCCGGCGTTGATCGCCAGCAGACGCCACCGCATCCCCCGAAAGACGAAGCTGGCGTAGTAGAGGAGGAACCCGAGCACGTACAGCCAGGGGTTCATGCCCCGGACGGTGTCCCAGGTGGCACCCCAGTCCAGGTCGACCCGTGTGGCGAGGAGGGCGATCACGCCCATGGCGATGACGAAGGACAGCAAGGTCGGGACGGAAAAGATCCGGCTCTTCAACGAGGCCGGCTGGGCTTGATTTCGCTGGTTACGGAACATAGCGGTAGATCGGGGACGCCCTTTGTTACACTACGCCGCTCGGCATCACAGCGGACGCTTGGCGGGGACGCCCGGCCGCCTGGGATACCTGTCCGGTGTCGGGCGGACCTTTTCCAGCACGACCAGCCGCCGGCCGTCTCCCAGTCCGCTGACCGAGACCTCTCTGACCTCTTTCAGCCTGCCGCCCATCGCGTCTATCGCTCGCCCGGCGCCCGCCAGCTCCCGTTCGATGTCGCCTTTTTTCTGCGTGACCACGGTCCCGCCGACACGGCAGAAAGGAAGGCACAGCTCTGCCAGGACAGCCAGACTCGCCACGGCGCGGGACGCTACGAAGTCGAAGCGCTCCCTTAGCTCCGGCTCATGGGCGAGGGTCTCGGCCCGACCCTTACGGACGTCCAACTCCAGGTCGAGGATATCCCCAAGGTGGCGAAGAAAGGCTGTTTTCTTGCCCGTCGACTCGATGAGCGTCGCCTGAAGACCCGGGAAGACGATCTTCAGCGGCACCCCCGGGAACCCGGCGCCGCTCCCCACGTCTGCGAGCCGGCCCGAGCCCGAGGACATCCCGAGACGTACGGTCAGCGAATCGAGAAAATGGGTGGTCTGGACCTCTTCCCATTGGGTCACGGACGTCAGGTTGACGCGGGCGTTCCACTCTATCATGGCCCGGTAGTATCGGGAGAACTGCCGTAGATGCGCTAGGGTCAACGACACCCCGATTTCAGCCGCTCCCCTCTTCAGGAGGTCGGCGGTCGGCGGTGTCTCGGTCGCTCGTGCCATGGTGCGGATCGGACTTAGTCCCATCGGCCGGAGACGTGAATGTGGGCCCGTCGCCGTGCCGGGCGGATTATACCACCGCCCCGCGGGCGCGGACGAATGGATCGTCCCGACGAGCGGTCTATTGACAGATTGCCGGGCCTCGGCTAGACTTGCGACAAATACCAATATAGTGACCCAGGGGGAGCTCGGAAGGCCGGGCTGAGAG
>JADFHV010000229.1 GCA_022566975.1 Chloroflexota bacterium | reverse complement strand
GGCGGTCATATATCTCCTTCTCCCTCGATGGGAGAAGCCGGGTGGTCCCGACCAGGTCGGGACTCTCCATAGATGGCAAAGCAGCGTGTCGCGGGTCGGCCTGAAGGCCGAGCCCACCATTGGCAATGCCCGTTGCTAGAACAATCACGCGGCCCGGCCAGGCTATTCCAGTCATGAGTGAGGGCTGATATGGGGACCCAGGATATCGCGTTGATGGCGCACCTGTTGCGCCGCGCCGGGTTCGGCGCGACCCGCGGCGAGCTGGAGGAGTACGCATCCAAAGGCTACGAAGCCACCGTGGAGCGGCTGCTGCACCCGGGCGAGAGAGACTCGTTGCCCGACGACCTGATCCGCCGATACCACGTCGACCAGAGTGAGCTCCGGATCGTCAACAGCGGCGCGTCCAACTGGCTCTACCGGATGGTGACCACCAAGTCACCGCTGGAGGAGAAGATCGCGCTCTTCTGGCACGGCCTGTTCGCGACCGGCGAGCGAAAGGTCAACCAGGGCAAGACGATGGTCAGCCAGATCGAGATGTTCCGCAGCTACGGACTGGGGCCCTTCCCCGGCCTCCTGGTACGGCTCTCCAAGGACCCGGCCATGGTCTTCTGGCTCGACAACAACGACAACCACAAGGGGGCCATAAACGAGAACTACGGACGAGAGCTGCTGGAGCTTTTCTCCATGGGCATCGGAAACTACACCGAGGACGACGTCAAGGAGGCCGCCAGGGCCTTCACCGGCTGGACGTTCCAGAACGCCGAGTACATGGCGCTACGCTCCAACAAGGCCTCCATCTGGCCCTACAGCCGTGTCGCCTGGCAGACCGAGTACAGGGCCGACGATCACGACGATGGCGAGAAGACCTTCCTCGGCGAGACGGGACGCTTCAACGGCGAGGACATCATCGATATCATCGTAAAGAACGAGGCCGCGGCACGGTTCATCAGCACGCGGCTCTACCAGTTCTTCGTGGCGGACGAGGTGGACGATGGGGGAGAGAGGCTGATAGAGACGCTGATGGAGTCCTACTTCGACTCCAGCTACGAGATACGCTCCGTCCTGCGCACCCTCTTCAACTCCGGCCACTTCAAGTCGGATGGCGTTCGCTTCGCGCGGGTCAAGAGCCCGGCGGAGCTGGTGGCCGGCATCCTCCACCTGGCCGGGGAGTTCCGCTTCCCCACCCTGGACGTGACGGAGGCAGGCCGCGTCATCGGATACATGGGGCAGGAGCTCATGAACCCTCCGTCCGTGGAGGGGTGGCACGAAGGGTCGGAGTGGATCGACAGCGGGGCGCTGGTGGAGCGGGTCAACTTCGCCGCCAGGTACCTGGGCGACGCTCACAAGCCGGGGGTGCGCGACGTCATCGACAGGCTGGCCTCCATGGACGGCGGAGTGCTTTCACCCCGGCAGCTCATCGACGGCTGCCTGGACCTGGTCGGCCCGCTGACCGTGGACGAGGCGACGCGTCAGGAGCTCGTCGACCATGTCGCGGACCGGGGCGACGTGGACCTCCGCGACCATGCCCCTGGCGACGAGAGCGAGCTTCGCGTCGCCGAGGTCCTGAAACTCATCGCCTCCTGCCGCGAGTTCCAGCTCGCCTAGCGCCACGCCTCAGCGTCATCCAGGAACCGCCGCGCTCGCCGAGAGCGCCTATTCGTACCTCTGTCCTTGGCAGTGTCGGAGCGTCCCACGGTCACGGTCCCTGTAGGTCTGCCAGGGGCGCCGGGTTTTGGGAGGGGAGCGGATTATGGACCCGGAGGCACGGCCGGAATTTGTCGTCCGGACGGGGATAGACTTGGTAAAGCTGGCCGACTTTGCCCGAAGTCTGGAACAGGGTGGTGAGACCTTCCTCCGACGCCTATTTCACCCTTCAGAGACCGCGGGTGCCTCCCTTGAACGGCTGGCAGGGTTTTTCGCCGCCAAAGAGGCCGCCTTCAAGGCCATGGACTTGCCCAAGGGCGACTGGCACATCCTGGAAATCCGCATCGACGGCGAGGGAAGACCGGCTATCGTTCTCTCTCCAAATCTGGAAACCGCGAGGCCACTAACCTGGGACCTGAGCATCTCACATTGCGGGGACTACGCCCTGGCCAGCGTCGTGGCCATCTGGCCAAGGGCTGCAGCTCAGTCGGCCTACCCCACCACTTAGCGTGAGTCCTGTTCGCAGCTTAAGCTAGCCAAGAGGTTCGAGCGATGGATACCCTCGTCGAGTTGCTGGACGAGTCGGCGAGGCGCCACGGCCCGAATCCGGCACTCCTGATCAAACCGACCTTCCGGTACCGCGTATGGACCTACGAGGATTTAGCGGAAGAATCGCGTCGCGTCGCGTCCTATCTGCAGGAGGCGGGCGTGCGGAAAGGGGACAGGGTCCTTCTGTGGGGCCCGAACATGCCCCAGTGGGTGGTGGCCTTCTTCGGTGTCCTCCGTGCCGGCGCTATTGCCGTCCCATTGGACGTGCGCAGCGCCCCGGACTTCGTGACGCGGGTGGTGGAGCGTACTGGGCCAAAACTGGCATTCACCTCCCGGTTCACGTCACGGTCGATGAGCATAGGTCTGCCTTCGGTGCACCTCGAAGCGCTGGACCAGGCGCTAGAGAGCCACTCCCCGCACGCTGCTGAGGTGGATATCGCGCCGGACGACCCGGCGGAGATCATGTTCACCTCCGGTACCACGGGCGAGCCAAAAGGGGTGATCTTGACCCACCGGAACGTCGCCTCCAACGTCCAGGCCGCGGCGCCGGCCTTTCCTGGCGGCTCCTCCGACCGCATGCTCTCGCTCCTCCCTTTGAGTCATATGTTCGAGCAGACGGGCGGCATGCTGATACCCCTCGTGTACGGCTGTCGCATCGTCTATCCGACCAGCCGCCAACCCTCCTTCATCTTCAAGGCTCTCCAGGAGAACCGGATCACCGTCCTCCTCCTGGTGCCGCAGGCCCTCCAGCTCTTTATGGACGGCATTGAGCGAGAGGTGGAGCGCCAGGGCAAGGAGAGACTCTGGAGGGTGATGCATCGCATTGCGCCACGGCTACCTGCTGCCGCCCGCCGACGCCTGTTCAGACGCGTCCACGCGCGGATGGGAGGCAGCACCCGGTATATCCTTAGCGGCGGTGCTTATCTGGACCCGGACCTGGCTCAGAAATGGGAAAACCTCGGTATCCCAATCGTGGAGGGCTACGGTGCAACAGAGGCGGCGCCTGTCATTACGTTCAACAGGGTGGGCCGGAGAGTGTCCGGCTCCGTTGGCCGCGCTCTGGAAGGCCAGGATATTCGCATCGCCGAGGACGGGGAGGTCCTCACACGTGGTCCCAACGTTACCCCTGGCTACTGGCAGAATGAGGAGGCGACTGCGGCCGCGTTCGACGGGGAGTGGTACCGGACGGGCGACCTCGGATACATGGACGATGCGGGCTACCTCTACCTGAAGGGACGGAAAAAGGACCTGATCGTCTTGGCCAACGGGCAGAACGTCTTTCCGGAAGACATCGAGCGCCTGCTCAACGCGCATCCCCTGGTCAAAGAAGGGGTGGTGGTGGGCCTATCGGACGAGAGGTCCACCGGCGAGACTGTGCACGCCGTCCTCCTCCTGGAGGACCCGACGGTCCCCGCCAGGGAGATCGTGAACGAAGTTAACGACGAGCTGGCGGACCACCAGCGGATTGTCTCCCACACTGTCTGGCACGAGGAGGACTTACCAAGAACTCACACGCTGAAGGTGAGGAAGGGAGTTGTTCTCGACTATCTCAAGGCCGCGGCATCACAGGGCTCGGAGAGGGCCTCTCTTGGACCCGGGACGATGGCTTCGGCCCAGGTCGATCCACTGGTCCGAATCATCGCCCAGATTGCCGAAGTCCCGGTCCAGGCCGTGGAGTCGAGCAAGACCCTTGGCGGTGACTTCAGCCTGGACTCTCTGAAACGAGTCGAGCTCCTATCTATTGTCGAGCAGGAGCTGGGTGCCTACATAGACGAGTCTCTCGTCGGTCCCAACACCACCGTCGAGGGGCTGGCTGAGCTGGTAACCCGACAAGCCCAGGTGAGCGGCCACGGCCTCCGTTTTTATCAATGGCCGCTCACGGCGTGGGCTACCGCCCTCCGCCGGGGCATACAGCACACTATTATCTTCCCGTTACTCGCCACCATGTACCGGCCCAGCGTCACGGGCCTGGAGAACCTGGAAGGCCTACGGGGCCCGGTCATCTTCGCCATCAAC
>JADFHV010000228.1 GCA_022566975.1 Chloroflexota bacterium | reverse complement strand
CCTCGGCGGGGTCCTGTCCACCCGTCTCCAGCTCCACCGATGCGCCCCGCCACTGCAACTGGTGACCGGGCCAGCTCAACACGGTGGGCACGCCGGTGCTCCGGGAGGTGAGCCCAGCGTCGGACCACTCGCCCACTGCCTCGACCATGGTGGCGTCTCCATCTACGTTGTTCTTCAGGTACTCGATGGCCTCGTACTCGGCGGGGCGGCTCCGCGCAACGAAGTCCAGTCCGTCCAGTGTGGCCGACCGGCCTTCGAAGCTGCCCTTGCTCGTTGCGGCGGCGGCCGGATAGTAGATGGAGCCCGCCAACAACACGACGAACACGCCCGCCCAAGCCGTGCTCAGGGCACGTCTCCATCCCGAAATGGCCGCCCTCGTGACGCCCCAGTAGTATAGGGCGTAGCCCGAGACGGCGGCAAGAAGAATCCAGGCCTGGTAGTAGAGCTTAAAGACGGTATTCATTCGGTTGCTGAAAAAGTCGCCGACGAAGAGTAGCTCCGGCCCCATTATCAGCAGCAGCGCCAAGGCCGCCAGCACCATCGCGAAGAGCCTACCGCTGGAGGCCTTCTCCCGGGCGAGCCAGCGCACGTTGTAGACCGCCATGGTGATCAGGAGAGCCAAGGGAAGGATGTGGAGGAACCTCTCCGGGAGCTCATCGGTGGCCCCCTCGTTCCAGAGCAGCAGGAAGGCCCAGACTAGGAAGGGCACGGCCCAGACCAGGATGCCGAACAGAATGACCCTCCGCCACTCCCTCGTCACGGTGGTCTGCCAAAAGGTGGCCACGATGAACGGCGCCACGCCAACCAGCAAGAGCCCCCACACCAGGAACGTATGGACCGGGCGCGTCGTCGCGGCCACGACGGGCTCTATACCGGTTAAGGAGCTGTTGAAGCCCAGGTAATAGGGAAGGTACAGGACAAAGGCAATCCCCAGAACGGCGGCGGCTATGGGTGCGACGCCGCCGACCAGTCCAGAGAAGCCACCGCCGCGGCTCTGATAGACCTTCACGACCGCGATCGCCAGAAACAGGGCGACGGCGGTCGGACCGTCCCACATGTTTGTGAAGGCCAGCCCCCCGAGGACCAGGCCCATGGTAAAGACGGTCGCGTATCCCTGGAGTCCGACTCTTGAGAGAGCCCCGGCGCCGTTGGGGCCGGCCACCGGGACCAGCCAGGTGTTGGTAGGCGACCTCAGCCAATTCCAGCACAGCGCCAGGAACAGGATGCCGAAAGGAATGACCATGACATGGGGATGCATGTCCCCCAGCATGAAGCTGAAGAAGGGGAACTCCTGTATGGTATAGTCGATCCCCTGCCCGCCCTCAAACGTATTGATGACCCGTGTCGCGCGAAACCACCACCAGAACTCCCGGGGCGCCCAGCTGTCGGCAGCCTCGGGATTCGGCCCGTTGACACCGTCCACCCTCACCCAGTCGTAGAATCCCTGGGAGCCCATGCCGTTCAGGCGCATGAACTCCAGGACGCCCTCCAGGTTGCCCACCACCCCGAGGAGGACGACCGCCCCCAAACCACCCACGACACCGTAGACCCAGCGGGGGACGTCTGCCCGGGCCATGTTATACACCAGGCCGAATATTCCGGCGGCCACCAGTGCGGGTATCAGCGCCATCGCCAGGTTATATGAGATATTCGAGCCGATGCCGCTTAGCTCGGAGACCGCACCCATCATCCAGTAGCCGAAGTAGTAGTAGCTGATCGACTCTCCGCTCATCCACGGGTCCTGGGGCTGACCGACTTCGGACCTGATGGACGCGTTGAAGAACGCGAAGTCCATGGGCTGTTCGGTGTGGTCGATGGCCGGATCGTAGGCCCGAAAGATGGCCCAACCCACGAAGAAAATCAGGAAGACCGCCTCGATGGCGATCAGAGCGCCCCGCTCGCGCACCGCGAAGTCTCTGAACTCCCGCCGCCGGGACCACACGTAACGTCCCGAGAGGCCGGCCATCACAAGCAGAATGACCCATAGCGTTGGCTGCACGCTGGGGACGAGGTGAAGTACGCTGAGAATCCAGGAGACGAAGCCCAACAAAAGGATGCCGAGGGCCTTGCTTACGCTGTAGCCCCGGTCCTTGAGCTGAGGGAGAAGATAGTAGGCCAGCGGGAAGGCGGCGAGTCCTATAACCTCGGCTAGAAGCAGCCACCACAGGGCGTCGAGCATGGCACCATTATATACGGACGTAGAGGTCTTTTAGCCTTTCCATGGGGTGGCCGCCGCAGTTCTCTACCGGCCCATGTCCCGCCAGAAAGGTAGGGGCAACCCGGTGGGCCTCCCTACATGGCCGGCTCGAGCGGTGCGAATAGGCCCTCGACGAAATCGCCCGCGTCGAACGGCGCCAGGTCCTCCGGCTGCTCGCCGGTCCCGATGTAGAGGACGGGCAGGCCCAGATCGGCGGAGATGGCCAGGACGATCCCACCCCTCGCAGTGCCGTCCAGCTTGGCCAGAAAGACGCCATCGCAGCTCAGCGCCTCCTTAAAGGCCCGCGCCTGGATGAGTCCGTTCTGACCGGTCGTGGCGTCCAGCGTCAATATGACCCTCTGGGAGTCGGCGTCGCCTTGACGGGAGAGGACGCGCTGGACCTTCTTGATCTCCTCCATCAGGTTTCGCTTGGTGTGCAGCCGGCCCGCCGTGTCGATTATGACGACGTCCGCCCCCCGAGAGGTGGCGGCCTGCAGGGTGTCGAAGGCTACCGCGGCCGGGTCTGCCCCCGGCTGGTGGGCGATAACGTCAATGTCCAGGCGCCGTCCCCATGCCTGCAACTGGTCGATGGCCGCCGCCCGAAAGGTGTCGGCGGCACCCAGGACCACGCTGCGCCCATCGTCCTTGAACCACCGCGCCAGCTTGGCGATGCTCGTGGTCTTACCCACGCCGTTCACACCGGCCACGAGCAGGACCAGCGGACGCCTGTCTACCTCGAGAAGCGCGGCGCTCCCATCGAACGAAAGGAGCTCCAACATCATGCGTTTGAGCAACTCGACGGCGCCCTCGGGCGAGGTGACGTGCTCCTCGCGCGCCCGGTCGCGCACGCCCTCGATAAGCCTCTCACTGGTGGCCAGACCGACGTCGCCGGAGATAAGCAACTCCTCCAGCTCGTCCCACAGGTCCTGGTCTAGCTCGGAGCGTTGGAGCAAAGAAGCCACGCGACCGAGCCAGGACTGTCGGGTCTTCCTGACGCCCTGCTCCGTCTTCCCGCGGTCTCGACGCTGGAGAAACCTGAACACGCTAGCTCTTGACGCCGACCAGTTTGGCAGTCACCAGCAGGCGGTGGTCGTATACGAGCCTGGGAACGCAGGACACTAGCGTGATCGTTGCCTGGGCGCTGTCGTAGAGAGCCAGGTCGTCCTCGTGGACGACCCGAGTCGCCGTGACCTGGTAGAGGTATTCGCCACTATCAGTCACCAGGCTGATGTATACAGGGTCTCCGTTCTTAAGGTGCTCGGGTATCTTGGGCAGGCGGAAAAAGACGCTGCCCTCCCCCTTTATGGGACTCTCCAGATGTCCAAAGAACCAGCCGTTACCGATCTGGCCCGGATTCACCGTCGCTGGAATGTGACCAACGGTGTTCTTGGGCGTCTCGTACGCACGGCTATCTCCCAGGTCGATAATAGCCAGGTCGTCGACGGTCGAGTCCACGTCTATGATTGGTATCCGGATGCGGGTGGCGGCCGCGGCAGGCGCAAGGAACAGACCGTCGCCTGCCGAGACGGGGCTATAACCGTCAGGCAGGCCGACGGCTGGACGCGGGTCCGTACCCGCCCACAGGGGCTGGTCCCAGTACTTGGGGTGGATGTAGAGGCCGGGAAATGCGGCGGCGTAGCCGGCGAGAAGGGAGTCCGACTCTGTGGCCTCAGACTGACCGGCTCCCGATGCCGTGTCCGAGCGGTCGGTCGTTCCGCTTGCCGCCACCGGGGTAAATCCTGCCATGGCCGCCTCGGCGGGCAGCGACACAGGCCCTTCCGCGGAGGTGTTCAGATCGTCCAGCTGGGAGCGAGCACGAATCCCGTACCCGTAGTAGAGGGCCGCGCTAATCAGAAGCAGCAGGCCGACCACCGCCATAGACATTCCAATGGTCCTACCCATGGAACGTCCGGTCCGAGCGGCACGTTGGCTGCGCCTGGGCTGCATCACGCCTCCCTACACATCCTACCACCCAAATCACACCACGGCGTAACACTGGGGTCCGCGCCCATTACACATGGGATCCA
>JADFHV010000227.1 GCA_022566975.1 Chloroflexota bacterium | reverse complement strand
GTCCGCTGGGGGAGCCTCTCGGTCGATGGGTACACAGGGACCAGCCGCCCCGTGTGCACCAGCTCGTCCTGCCCCGTGAGCAGCTCGTACTCCGGCGATTCGAAGACGGGCTGTCCCCGGAAGATGTTGACCTTTCCGCTGATGACAACCTGGGTGCCGGGGCGCAGATTGCGCGCCATCCAGGGCTGGTTGAACCAGATCGCGCGGACGGTCCCCGAGTCGTCCCCAAGAATGGCCTGGGTCGACTTTCGTCTCGGGCCGGTACCCGTCTGGCTGGCCTCCCAGACGGTAGCCAGCACCGTCTGCTCCTCGCCGGGCTGAAGCTGGGATATCTTCAGTATGTTGGCGAAGTCGTTGTGCCGGTTGGGGAAGAGGTAGATGAGATCGCCAACCGTCTCCAGGCCCAGCCGCTTGAGCCTTGCGACCGTCTGGTTTTGCACGCCCCGCAAGCGAGTGAGCTCATCATCGAGGGAGAGCCGCGTGCGGGTCTTGCTGGCTGGCCTGCGCCGGGGCGGCGGCTTGACCCGCACACCCCTCGACGATCGGGTACCGGAGCCGGGGGCGGCCGAGAGTTTCTCCAGGGCCGATACGGCCCACTTCTCACGCTGCACCGGTGTCAGTATCGAGTAGGAGGTCAGCTCCCCCAGTACCGGAGCCAGCTCTTCGGTCCAGCGCTGCACGAACCGGTCCAGCCCGCCGATCACCGTCGAGTCCTGGAACCCGTTGGCCTGCTCCTGCCGCAGGATGTCTCCCAGGAGCCCCGGCTTAGAGCTTTCGGATGCCATAAGGGCGGCACATATTGCTATGGACTGGCGGAGCGAAGCAGGCCTATACCGACCACGCCCGGCCCCGCGTAGGTCCCAATGACCGGGCCCACCCTGGCGACGATCGGCTCTTTACCCTCCGGCAGCAGGTCGGACAGGTTCTGAGAGACGGCCAGGGCGTCATCGGGCGTGGTGCTGTGGATGACCGCCAGCTCGTCTATCGGTGAGAAGCCTCTCGCGATCTCCTGCAACCTGGATATCCCCCTCCGGCGAGACCTCTCCTTACCCAGCTCGTGGACCTCGCCGTCGATCCGTAACATCGGCCTTATCCTCAGGAGCGAGCCCAGTAGCGCCTTGGCCTTGCCGATGCGTCCACCCTTCTCCAGGTACTCCAGCGTTTCAACCATGAAGATGCACTCGCTCCGCTTGTCCGCCTCTCGGGCGATACTCGCGACCTCGTCGACGCCGGCCCCGTCGCTTGCCGCACGGGCCGCGATCATGGCTGTAATGCCGACGCTCATGGAGGCGCGAAGGGTGTCCACCACCTCCACGCGACAGGTGACGCTCGACTCCTGCGTGGCCTGGACGGCTGAGTTATAGGTCCCGCTCAACCGAGAGGAGATATGTACCGATACGATCGCGTCGGCCTCCTGACCGAGACGCCCGTAGACGTCCGCGAAATCGCCGACGGACGGCTGAGAGGTCTTGGGGAGCACCGGTCCGTCGATGAGGCGTTGGTAGAAAGCGTCGGCCGACAGGTCCACGCCGTCCTTATAGACCTCAGAACCGAAGTGAATGTTCAGCGGCACGACTGTGATGCCCAGGCTCTCCGCCAGCTCCGGGGGCAGGTCCGAGGTGCTGTCCGTGACCACTCTAACGGCCATGATGCGGCCTCCTACTCGATGGAGACGATATAGTCGTAGTGAGGCTGCCCGCCGGGGACCACCTCGACCTCGACCCCGGGGAGGCTGGCCTCGACGCGCTGTCGGGCTTCGTCTGCCCCATCCGGCGTGAGGCTCTGTCCCCAATAGAGGGTCACCAGATCGCCCTCCGACACGTTGGCCTCTCGGAGCAGCTTCAGCAGGACATCGGAGGGGTCGTCGCCCGCGGCCACCAGCTCCCGCTCCAACAGGCCGATGGTCTGGCCCTCACGCACCGCCACACCGTTGATGAGCGCCGTACGCACGGCGCGGCAGACCTCGCCGGTCCGGACAGAGGGCAGCATGCTCCCCATCGCCGACAGGTTCTCCTCAACGTCGCTCTCGGAGTTGAAGGCCAGTATCGCCGCTATCCCCTGAGGGATGGTCGTCGCCGGGACCACCCGGACCTCTTTGGTCGAGACCTTAGAGGCCTGGTCGGCGACGGAGACGATATTGGGGTTGTTGGGCAAGAGGATGACTTCGCGGGCGCTCACACCCTCCACCGCCTCCACGAGCTCCTGAACACTGGGGTTCATGGTGTCTCCGCCCGCAATCACCCTGGCGGCCCCGAGGTCGGCGAACACGCCCTCGATCCCTTCTCCCACAGCGACCGCGACCACCGCAACACCTGTGTCGTCTACAGGCGCGACCGGGGGGACCTCGGTCTGCCTGCGCGCCGAGGCGTACTCCCGGTGCTGCTCATCGATGTTGTCTATCTTGATCTGGCTCAGACCGCCCAGGGAGACACCGGCACTCAGCACCGGCCCCGGGTCGTCCACGTGCACATGCACCTTGACGATCGACTGGTCTCCGACCACGACGATCGAACTGGCGAGGGAAGCCATCCGCTCGCGAAGGACCTCAGGGTCCAGACCCTCGCCGCTTACGATGAACTGCGTGCAGTACCCGTAAAGCTCTTCGTCAGTGGCGTCCAGGAACTCAGCGGAGACCATGGCGGAGCCGGGCTCAGCCGCGGCAGCGATCACTCCGGCCGGCCCAGGGAGCACGAGCTCTTTAGTGCCCGGGTCCTCGCCCTTCGCGTACATGCGTACCCCTTCTAGAATAATGTACAGCCCAAGGCCACCCGCATCGACCACGCCGGCCTCCCGCAGAATCGGCAGCATGGTCGGGGTCAGCTCCACAGCCCGCCTCGAGGCATCGCAGACGGCGTCCAATAGACCGTGGAGACTGTCGCCGGCCTGCACGCTCTCCCTCGCTGCTTCGGCCACCCTGGTTATCACGGTCAGAAGCGTCCCCTCGACCGGCTCGCCGACGGCCCTGTAGGAATACTTCCTGGCCCGCTCCAGGGAGAAGGCCATCTCCACCGCGCCGAAGTCGGGCTTGCCGTCGAGCTCCGATGCGAACCCCTTGAAGAACTGGGACAGGATGACCCCGCTGTTCCCTCTCGCGCCCATCAACGCGCCCTTTGCTACGGCCGCCGCCACCTCTCCCGCCGTGGAACCGCCGGCTGCGCCGGTCTCCCGCAACATGTCACGCAGGGTCAGGAACATGTTGGTTCCGGTATCCCCGTCGGGCACCGGGAAGACGTTGAGGGCGTTTACTGCCTCCACATGGCGCTCAAGCAGGTCAGCGGCCGCGGCAAACATGCCCCGGAGCTGCTCGCCGTCAAAGCGCGTCGGCTCTTTGGACCCTAGCTGATCGGCCGTCATGGCGTTTGCTGAATTCCGGGCGGCTGTGGTATCTTTGTTAAAGAATTCACGGACGGTCCAGGTTCGGCCCTCGTCGGTGTCCGGTTGGAGCTACCCCGCTGAGGTCCGATTCTACTTAAACCCCTTAGGGCAGTCAAAGGTAAATCGATGGCCAGGTGCGAGATCTGCTCTAAGGTGGGCCAGTCAGGCAACAAGGTAAGCCACTCGCATCGTAAGACACGGACGCGGTGGTCCGCCAACGTCCACAAGGCGACCTTATACGAAAAGGGCGTTCGACGGCGAGTCAACATCTGCACGCGCTGCCTGCGAAGCCACTACAAGGTCTTGGTCAAAGGGTAGGCAGACCGGGAGCATACTCAGCCGCAGCCGGACCCCGAGTGACGTAGCCGAGGAATCGCTTGGCTCTCCACATCCAGCTCGTTGGGCTTAACCACAGAAGCGCGCCCGTGGCCGTGCTGGAGCGGGTGTCCTTCACCAAGGAGCAGCTCACGGACGCCCTTCCGAAGCTAGTGGCGCACGTGGGAGAGGGGGTCGTCCTCTCCACGTGTAACCGCACGGAGATATACACCGTCTCCGAGAGCCCCGCCGAATCTGCAAGCCGGGTCCGAGGCTTCCTTACCGACTACCATCAACTCCCTCCTGAGGCGCTCTCCCAGGGCCTTTACGAGCGTACCGATGCGGACGCGGCCAGGCATCTTTTCAGGGTAGCCAGCGGGCTTGACTCCATGATCGTCGGAGAGTCCCAGATCCTTGGCCAGGTCCGGGACGCCCTGAGCGTGGCGTCGGAGTCTCAGTCCCTACAGGTCCCGCAGGTCGGCCTCTTTCATGCCGCCGTTCGCACGGGGCGCCGGGTCCGCGAGGAAGAAGAGCTATT